>JAFGJP010000172.1 GCA_016929035.1 Candidatus Auribacterota bacterium
CCTCCATGGTCCCTTACGGTATCAACCCAGCCACAGAGGATGACCTGTTTGCCGACATCTTGCCTGGCCAGTTCCGCGCAATGATGTGTTCTTTCAAAATATTTCATTGTTCCTCCGTATCCGTTGAGTCCGTTTAGCCCGTTAAATCCGTTTCGTCAGTTAGAATTATAGATATTTACATTAATATAACGGAGCTGTGAGTCAATCTGTGTTCTTTTGATTTTCAGCGATAATTTTGTATATGTCCTCTTCCCTGACGTCCATTTCCTGTCCGTTTGACATCCTTTTGACTTTTACTGTTTTTTTCTGAAGTTCTTCATCACCGCGCACGATGACAAACCTGGCTTTGAGAGTGTTGGCCCTTCTGAACTGTGAGCGCGTGCTTCTCAAATCATAATCCATCTGAGAGACGATCCCCTTCATCCTGAGGCCCATAAGAAGACGAAAATTCTCTCTCAGAGATTTTTCTCCGATACTGACAAGGACAACGTCGGTCTCTTCTTTGGGCCCTTCCGGATTGATTAAATCAATGGTGTCCATGATTCTGTCTATGCCTATGGCAAACCCCACAGCCGGCGTTTCAGGGCCGCCCATGGAAGAAACAAGGCCGTCATAACGTCCCCCGCCTGCTACCGCGTCTTTTTCCCGGCCTTTGACAAAAGCTTCATAAACAATTCCTGTATAATAGTCGAGCCCGCGCACGAGGCTTTTATCTTCTTCATAGGGAATATTGTATTCTTCCAGGGTCTTTTTGAAAACTCTGAGCTTGTCTTTGTCCGATTGGCAGACGCTGTCTCCAATGGGAATGAGCGTTCTCAGGATATCCTGGCATGACGTATTTTTGCAGTCGAAAACTCTCAGCACGTTGGACGAAAGCCTTCTCAGGCAGTCTTCGCAGAGCTTTTTCATTGCTGCTCCGTCTGCTTTCAGATTGTCTGTGACGTACTCTGAATATTTGGTCGAGCACCTGCGGCAGCCCAGCGTATTGACTTTCAGAGTAAAGGGAATTTTCATCCTGCTGAATATTTGCGCGAGGCAAAGAGCAGCATCGCAGTCCGCGAGAACTGATTCTGATCCGAAAAATTCAACGCCGATCTGGTAAAACATCCTTTTCCGGCCGGCCTGAGGACGTTCATACCGGAACATCGGCCCAACGTAATAGACTTTAAGGACAGAGCCGTCCTTAAGAAGATTGTTTTCTATAACGCTTCTCACGACAGATGCCGTGCCCTCAGGCCTGAGCGTCAGGCTTCTGCCCTTTTTATCTTCAAAAGTGTACATCTCCTTGTTGACGATATCCGATGCGTTGCCGAGCGACCGGGAGAAAACCTCTGTCTGTTCGACGACAGGAAGAATGATTTCCCTGTATCCGAAATTCTGAAAAGTCTCCCGGCAGGCTTTTTCAATATTCCTCCAGATACCGGCACGCTCCGGCAGGATGTCTTCCATTCCTCTGACTGATTTGTACATCATGTAGCGTTCCTTCTTTTATCGAAATAAAAAAAAATTTCTGGCATGGTTTGTTTTTTCCTGCCTACCCTTTCTTCTGCTCTCTTTGAATTTATGAAAAAAAAGCCCCAATGAATGAATTGGAGCTTTTTAAGAAAGATACATGTTTTAAAAAAGCTTAAGTTGTTCTTTCAACTTTCTCTTTCATTATTTTTCCAGGCTTAAAATCCGGAACATTTTTCTCTGGGATCGGGATGACTTCTTCAGGCTTGTTCGGATTGCGGCCAAGTCTTTTCTTTCTTCTTTTGACCTGAAAAACGCCGAAATTTCTTAATTCAACTTTGTCCCCGCTTTTCAGCGCTTCGATTATGAGGTCGAATGTTCTTTGAACGACCCTTTTGACTTCAACCTGAGTGAGGCCTGTCTCACTAGATATTTTCATGACGATTTCTCTCTTGGTCATCCAAACCCTCCTTTATTGAAATTTGAACAAGAATAAAATTTTTCGTAACATAATACGTAACAATTGTTAATATTATTAAAGAAGATTTAAAAAATCAACAGATTTTTTACTTTTTCTTTGGTTTGTATCGGAAGCCGAGAGGGATGCCTTTCAGCTCGAATTCTTTTGCCAGCCCTTTCTGAATATAGGTGATATAGCTCTCTGTAATCGTTTTCTCATCATTGATAAAAAGGAGGATTTCCATTGGAAGGCTCTTGACCTGGACGCCATAGTATATTTTCAGCCTTTTGCCGGACCTAAGAGGGGGAAGATGTTTTTCCTGAAGCTTTTTAAGGGCGGCATTCAGACGAGGTGTATCAATTTTATACATAATCTTCTCTTTTGTCTTTTTTATGGCGGAAAGGAGCTTCTCGATATGCGTGCCCTGCTTGGCCGACACAAAGATGATGGGAGCAAATCCAAGGAATTCCATTTTTTCCTGAATCGTTGCTTTGATGGAATTTGCTGCCGAACGATCGAGCAAGTCCTCTTTATTGACAACGAGAAGGACAGCTTTACGGCTGTCAAAAATAAGACGGGCTATTTTTTTGTCCTGTTGCGTCAAAGGAGCGCCGCCGTCGATGATAAAGAGGTTACAGTCGGCCCTGCGGATATTGTCACGTGTTCTGGAAACCCCGAACTGGTCGGCCGGAGTGGCCACCTGTTTTTTTTTCCTGAGGCCGGATGTATCGAGAAAGATGAACTTTTCATTCTGAAAAGTATAAGAAATGTCTACTTCATCCCGCGTTGTACCAGGAACCTCGGAAACAATGACCCGCTGCTCCTTGAGCATGGCGTTGACGATGCTCGACTTGCCGACATTGGGCTTTCCGACGAGGCAGACTTGAAAAGCTCTTTGTTCCGGCTTTTCTTCTGAAGACCCCGGAACGTTTTCTTCAATCCGATCGAGAAGAGTCTTGAGCCCTTTCCTGTGAGCGGCAGAGACTCCGAGAAGTTCGCTGAGGCCGAGGTTATGGAACTCCGTGATGTTTCGTTCTGTTTCTTCATTGTCCGCTTTATTGGCGACGGCAATAAAAGGCTTTCCAGATTTTTTTATGATCTGGAAAACGGTTTTATCCATTGGATGAAGTCCTGACTGAGCGTCCACGACAAAAAGGATAGTGTCAGCCTGTTCAATCGCCCTTTTGATCTGATGTCTCATGCTGAATTCAATGGAATCTTCAGGCCCCTCAAAGAACCCTCCTGTATCCATGAGCAGGGCTTTTTTGTTTTTCCAGGAGAATTGCGCTTCAATCGTGTCGCGGGTTACGCCGGGCATTTCATGGACAATGGAGCGCCTTTTGCCCGTGAGGCTGTTAAAAAGGGATGACTTCCCAACGTTCGGCCTTCCGACGATAGCTATTTTAAACGGCTTGCTCATAAAAAGGTTAAAAGTGAAAAGTTAAAAATCAAAAGTTAAGGAGCGCTAAAGCGCGGATGATTATAAGCAGCAAGACGCAGATAATTCGACTTTGCTCACCATATCATATACTGAGCATATCGAAGGATCAACGCAGGTTAATAGAATTTTCGAAACATAGTCCCGAAAAAAAATCAGCGTCTATCTGCGAATGGGCCATGTTCACATGGCTCGTCAGCGTCCTCTTTTTAAATATTGTGCGAAGCACTCCTTTATTTTTCACTTTTCACTTTTGATTTTTAACTTTTTTTATGCAACATGGATCTTTCGGCTTCCCTCAATGAGGTAACCTATAGCCGACACAAAAGTAAACAGCGCTGATATATACCATAGGATATGCGGTTTTGGCAAGAGCAACATTATCCATATGATTGTGACCATTTGGAGAAAAGTCGTGATTTTGCTGAGAAACGAAGGCCTTATGATGATTTCTTTTTTCAGCATGGTAATAATCGATATGCCGGTTAAGATAAAGATGTCGCGGCTGATGACGAGTATGGCGTACCAGCTGGGCAGGATCACGGGCAAAGGGAGTCTCAAAGAGAGAAGAATGGCCGCTGAAGAGAGGAGGAATTTGTCTGCCAGAGGATCAAGCAGCGCGCCGAGCTCTGTTTTCTGGTTTCTGAGCCGGGCCAGCAGGCCGTCAAGAGCGTCTGTGGCTGCTGCGAAAGTAAAAACTAGAAGAGATGCCAGAAGGTATCGGTAATCGGCCGAGTTTTTGAACTTGACCATGAAAGCGAGGAAAACAGGGACCAGCATCATCCGGAAGATCGTCAGGCGGTTCGGAAGATTCATTCTGGATTTTGATTTAAAAAATCGATGAGCCTTTTCAGGCATAGTTCTTTCCCCATGAGTTCCATGACTTCAAAGATGCCGGGAGTGACGTCCTGTCCCGTGAGGATGACTCTCAGCGGCATGAGGAGCTCTTTAGTTTGAATTCCTTTATCCCGGCAGGATTTTCTTAAGCTTTCTTCAAGTGGCCCGGCATGAAAAACAGAGATATTTCTGAGTTCATCTTTGACTTCTGCCATTTTTTCCATGACAGCAGCTTTATCGGAAAGATATTTTTCCTGCAGCGGATGGGAAATGTCAATATGCGGCTCAAAGAAAAAAGAAATACATTTCACGAGATCGGGCAGAAGCCTCGGACGGCTTTTTGTCATTTCTATCGCTTTCATAAGCTTTTCGCTGTCTTTTGACCTGTAATCCCGGATTTTTTCCATATCAAGCTCGAGACAGGCCGCAACAAGATCTTTTGCCGGCGTTTTTTTTATATACTGGCCATTGAGCCACGCGGTTTTTTCATAAGAAAACTGCGCGGCATTTTTATTCACATGTTCTATGGAAAAAAGCCGGCAGGCTTCATAGAAATCGATGATTTCCCTGTCGCCGCCGGGCGACCAGCCGAGAAGAAAAAGAGTGTTCAGAAGAGCCTGCGGAAGATATCCCATTTTTTTAAATTCCAGAACAGATGTCGCCCCGTGTCTTTTGCTGAGCTTGGTCCCGTCTTCAGAATGAATAAGCGGAAGATGAGCAAAAGACGGCAGAAATGACGGATTCAGG
>JAFGJP010000020.1 GCA_016929035.1 Candidatus Auribacterota bacterium
CTTCTTCTGGAAATGTTCCGGGAATACAAGAAACAAAACAGGAATCCTCTTCAGCTTGTTACGGCCGGATCAAGATATGTTGAAATCCTGCCTCACGAAAAAAATTTTATTATCGATGCCGGGTTTGTTCCTGAAAACGTTAAAGCCAGGCTCTACAAAAATGCGCTTCTCACCTGCCAGCCTTCCACCAAGGAATCTTTTTCTATTGCCGTCATGGAATCCTGGCTCCAGAAAAGGCCTGTCATCGTCAACGCCCGTTCAGAAGTCACCGATTACTGGGTCAAGCTTTCCCGGGGCGGTTTCTCGTTCAGGAATTTTTTTGAACTGGAAGAGATCCTGAATTTCAGCCTGTCCAATAAAAATATTCTCGACAAAATGGGCAAAGACGGGTATGAATTTACCTGTAAAAACTTTACCTGGGAAAAAATCATTGACCGCTTTTATGAAGCCCTTGTTTATTTCGGGATGAATCAGCAATGACGCCGAAAACTATAGCTTTTATCTCCCCGCGCTATATTGAAGCCAGCGCAGGCGGGGCCGAGGTGGCCTGCAGGCTTTTTGCTGAAAACCTGCACAGAGAAAAAGGTGTTTCCACAGAGATCTTGACAACCTGCGCCGAGGACCATTACACGTGGCTCAATGTCCATAAGGAGGGAAACTTTGAAAAAAACGGCGTTCTCGTCAGGCGCTTTTCTGTCGATACAAGAAAAGAAACAGGAAAATTCGACAAAATCGCTGAAAGGCTTTTCTACAAGCAGGACATAACTGCTGAAGAAGAAAGGTTTTTTTTTGACAACAACCTCAACAGCCAGGGCCTTTATGAATTTATTAAAAAACATGCTGACGATTACGCTTTTTTTATCTTCGTGCCATACCTTTTCGGGCTGACGGTGAACGGCAGTCGCCTTGTTCCTGAAAAAACATTGCTTATTCCGTGCCTTCACGACGAACCGTACGCAAAGCTGCCCCTGGTCAGAAAGACGCTGTCAAGCGTCAAAGGGATCATCTGCAACTCCCTGCCTGAGGCTGAGCTCGTCAGAAATCTGGGAAACGTGCCGCCGGAAAGGACGTTTGTCGTCGGCATCGGGGTCGACCCTCCGGAGAGCGTCGCTTCTCCTGACGCACTGAAAAGATATCCCCTAAGGCCTCCCTATATCTTTTATTGCGGGAGGCGGGAGCATGGAAAAAGCTTTTTTTTGCTTCTGGAAATGTTCCGGGAATACAAAAAACAGAACGCCTCCTCACTGCAGCTGGTTTCAGCCGGCTCAGGATACATCCCTATCGCTCCTTCGGAAAAAGAGAACATCATCGACGTCGGCTATGTCAGCGAACCCGTCAAAGCCAGGCTCTACAGGGAAGCCCTTCTCACCTGCCAGCCCTCGACAAAAGAATCGTTTTCCATTGCTCTCATGGAATCATGGCACCAGGGAAGGCCGGTTGTTGTAAGCCGAAGATCTTCTGTGACCGAGGCTTGGGTGCGGCTGTCCGGCGGAGGATTTTCTTTTCAGGACTTTTTTGATTTTGAACAAATATTGAACTACTCGCTTTCTCATCCGGAAGTCCTGGAAAGAATGGGAGCCTGCGGACGTGAATTTGCTCAAAAAAATTTCTCCAGTAAAAAAATAATAGATCGTTTTCTAAAAGCGTTGATTCATTTCGGGTATGTGATATAATATTGGAAGAATTTTTCTTAACTTAATAAAATCAATAACTTAAGACATGAGCGAAAAAGAGCCGGAAAAACAAAATGAAGAAGTTCCTCAGGAGGAATCGAAGCCAAAAGAGCTGACGATCGAGGAAAGAAGGAAAGTCCAGGAAATCCTCATCAAGGCCAAACATGCATTTGAAAAGAGCAACTTTGGCTTCTCGGTCGAGCTTTATGCTATGGTTTTAAAAATCGACCCTGACAATGAAGAAGCATCACACATGTTCTTCCCTTCGACGGTCGCTTTTCGTCAGTCAAAAGGAAAAAATCCTCTCATCGACGTTATCGGCTTCATTCAAAACATTCCCGTCTACATCAAATGGCTGATAAAAAAAGCGCAGAAAAAACATGAAGACACCTTATATGCGCTCCTTGAAATAACAAAAAAAGAGGCAAAAAATTTCTTTGTCTTCAAGCAGCTGGGAAATGTCGCTCTCGACCTTCATCTGACGAATCTTGCCATACACGCTTTTGAAAGGTTCCTTTCCATCAGGCAAGAAGATGTTCCTGTCCTCAAGATCCTGGGACAGATCTATATGGATATCGACAACAGGGAAAAAGCCAAGGAAATCTTTAAAAGGATTATCCAGAAGAGCCCGTTTGATTCAGAGGCCAACAAGGGGCTCAAGGATATTTCGGCAAAGACGACCATTGAAAAAAGCAAATGGGATGACGAGCAGGATTACCGGACAAAAATCAGGGACGAAGATGAAGCCGAGATGGCTGAAATCGGATCGCACCTCGCGCAAAGCCAGAAGGAAATCCTGCTGCTGATCGAGAAAAATGAAAAATCGCTTGAGCAGAATCCTCAAGATATCCGCACCCTGAGGACGCTCAGCGAGCTCTACCGTAAAATCAACCGTTTTGATAAATCTCTGGGATATTACAAGACGCTTGCCGCTTTGCAGCCGGGAGACGCGGACCTTGCCCTTTCTGTTGTCAAGATGGAATATTCTATCTTTGAAAACGAAAAAAAATCACCTCAGGAGCTGACAGATTTTCTTCTCGGCGAATACCAGAGGCTTTGCAACCAGTACCCGACTAACCATAAGCTTCGTTATGAATTCGGAACAGCTCTTCTCGAAAGCAGGAAATATGATGAGGCTATTGCCGAGTTTCAGAAATCCGTTGCATCCCCCAATTTTAAAGCGGAGTCCATCAACAAGCTGGGTATTTGCTTTGAATCCAAAAACTTTTACGACCTTGCTATCGACGAATACAAGCGGGGGATGAACATCATCGGCGAAGACATGAACGAGCTAAAAAAAGAGATGACCTACAACCTTGCCAGGACGCTTGAAAAGTTAAAAAAACCCGAAGAAGCGCTTTTGTACTATAAGAAAATCTATCAGGTCGATATCTCTTACAGGGATGTGGCAAAAAAAATCGAGCAGTTTCACAGCAAAGACAAAGGATCGACATCCACAACGACCTGACCATCCCCTGCCTCACGAAAAGCAAAGTCTTTCAGAGCCGCCGTCACCGGCTGAACGTCTTTACACCCAATGATCATGTTCCATCGGTAGAACTTGTTCAGCTTCCTGATGGGCGAAGGATGAGGCCCTTTGAAAACCAAGTTCTTTTTTGAAAGGCGGACCCTGATGCGCCTGCACGCATCATGCGCAAATCGGGCAACGCGAACATCATCTGTTCCGCGAAAGCAGACATTGATAAAACGAAGCGCAGGAGGGTACCTGAGCTCTTCCCGATACTTTCTCTCGATTTCATAAAAGCTGATGTAATCCTGCCTGGCTGCAAAAAGAATAACCGGAAGCTCCGGCGAGAATGTCTGAAGGACGACTTCTCCCTTGAGCGAACCGCGATTTGTCCTTCCCGCGACCTGCGTGATGAGCTGAAACGTATGTTCAGCGGCCCTGAAATCAGGAAGGTTCAGAGCAAGATCAGCAGCCACAATACCCACGAGAGTCACGTTCGGGAGATCAAGCCCCTTGGCTATCATCTGGGTCCCCACAAGGATGTCTGTTTTCCCGCGCCGAAAATTTTCCAGGACACTTTCAAAAGAATCTTTTTTTCTTGTCATATCGGTATCCATGCGGCCTATCTTTGCCTCAGGAAAAATTCTCCCGAGATAGCGCTCGACTTTTTCCGTTCCTGTTCCCGTCGCTTTCAGGTCAGGGCTTTTACAGGAAGGACATTCTTTTGGCTGTTTTATCTGATGGTCGCATCTGTGGCAGCAAAGTGAAGCCGTTTCCTTGTGAAAGGTCAGCGTAATGCTGCAGTTTTCACACCTGGCTATCCATCCGCAAGAGCTGCAGCAGATAAACGTTGAATACCCTCGTCGGTTCAGGAAAAGTATCACCTGCTCTCCTGATAAAAGCCGGCTTTCTATCCTTTCAAGAAGCAGGGAAGAAAAAACAGGGTTCTTTCCTTTGTTTCTCCGCAACTCATGGTTCATATCCACAATACGCACTTCCGGAAGCTCTTTTTCGTCAACTCGCGAAGGAAGGCTGAGGAGGGTATACTTTCCCCTTTGGCAGTTTGTAAAGGATTCCAGCGACGGCGTAGCTGAGCCGAGAACCACGCACGAGCTCGTCAGTTTTCCTCTCATGACAGCCACGTCTCTAGCGTTATAAAAAGGTATTTCTCCCTGTTTAAATGTTCTTTCATGTTCTTCATCAACAATAATAAGACCCAAATTTTCAAAAGGAGCGAAAACAGCGGACCTGGCTCCTATGACAATATTGGTTATTCCCTTCTTCATTCTCAGCCAGAAAAGTCGCCTTTCTTTTCCTGTAAGGCGGCTGTGAAAAGGAGCAACGTCAGTGAACCTTGTCCGAAATGTCTCTATCATCTGGGGCGTGAGAGCGATCTCAGGAACAATCACGATGCACTGCAGGCCCTTTTCCCTGGCATGCTGGATCGCTCTTATGTACACCTCTGTTTTTCCGCTTCCGGTAATGCCATGCAGGAGATAAGCCTTGAATATCCTTTCACTGATACTGCGGGTGATGGAATCAAGAGCTTTTTTCTGGTGCTCGTTGAGAACATGCGGAAGAGGCGGCAGATAAATATCCCTATCTTCCTCATTGCGGGAAGAAGGAAGACTCAAGCCTTTTTTCTTCATCTTTCTGATCTCTGATGGAACGATATTCCTAAGAACCATGCCAAGAGGCGCGCAGTAATACTCCGAGATCCAGCGGGCAAGAGACAGTGTCGACGCATCAAAAAAAAGAACATCCTCATCCAGATCGAGAACCGGCTTGATCTTATGGGGCGGCACGCCAGAGGTCGTTGCCAGCTCGATGAGCAGGCCGTAGATTTTTTTGCCCCTGAAGTCAATCAGGGCTCTTGCACCGATTCTGGCTTTTTTCTTTAAAGCTTCAGGAACCTCATAATCAAAGAGGCTATCCACGTAACGGTCAACAGCGATCTGTGCATAGATCTTATTTGTAGGGTTGTTCATACAAACAAGATTCTATCACAGAAAAGATTGATGAAAAGAAGGAATTACTTTTCTTGGGAAACTAAAAAGACAGAAGTCTGTGCAAAGAGATTCGGCCAATTCCGCGTCAGCCACGAACCTTGTTTTTCCTCAAAATTTGTATGAATCTCCTTTTCAATGATTATCGAATCCTTATCAAAAAGATCATGCAGATCTTTTATGGTCATGAGCCTTATGTTCGGTGTCTCATACCACTCGTAGGGAAGAAAATTCAGCTTTGGCATACGCCCAGTAAGAAGAAGCTTCAGCCGTATCTGCCAGTATCCGAAATTCGGTATGCTGACAA
>JAFGJP010000173.1 GCA_016929035.1 Candidatus Auribacterota bacterium
CCATCGATCAGTTCACAAGTGAAGCTCACTTTACAGGACAGCTCAGCCATCCTAATATCATCCCTGTCCATGATGCCGGCATGGACTCGGAAGGCCGGCCATTCTACGTGTTAAAAAACACCCAGGGAGTCATGTGGGATGTTCTCCTTCACCCCAAAAGCGATGAAGAAATCAAAAAAGCTGAAAAGTACAGCTTGAGCGATCATCTGGAGATCATGGAATCCGTCTGTAATGCCGTCGCTTTTGCTCATTCCAGGGGAGTCATTCACCGGGACATCAAGCCGGCTAACGTCCTGATAGGAGAATTCGGTGAGGTCATCGTCATGAACTGGGGACTCACCATCAGCGTTGAAGGCAGCGGCAGGAAAGGCGACCTTACGGAAACAAACGCTTTTGGGGGAACGATCAGCTACATGTCACACGAAGTCGCCAGGGCAGACGCAGAAAAGATCAGCAGGCAAAGTGATATCTACCTTCTGGGAGCTATCCTCTACGAAATATTGACAGGGCATCCCCCTCATCAGGCAAAAACGGTGAGAGAAGCGCTCACTGCCGCCATGCAAAACAGGATCAATCCGCCTGACGAAGACGCAGCGATCGACAGCGAGCTGATGGCCATCGCCCTGAAAGCCATGGCAACAGAGCCTTCCTCCAGGCATGCAAGCATAATCGATTTTCAAAAAGAACTGAAAAGCTATAAGGCGCATGAGGAAAGCCGGTCACTTACGGAAAACGCAAGGCTTCTCATGGAGCACGCTCAAAAGCATGACAAGAGGATTGAATTTATAAGGGCTACCGTTCTTCTGGAAGAAGCTCTTCAGCTGTGGGCAGGCAACACGGATGCAAAAGAACTCATTGAGAAGATAAAAAAAGACCACGGCAGCCTGCAGGGTGAATTCAACAAAAATCTTGTCAAGCTCATTGTCCGGGGAGAGATCTTTAACATCCTTTTCAAGACGCTTATCATCCCGATCTACCTGATGCTGCTCGTTCTTCCCTTTTTCTTTTATTTCTACGTCCTCTGGGCAAACCCTCTTTATAAAATCGGCAAGATCAATGTCCGGCAGCTGGACAAATGGCAACAGGATAAAGAAGTCATCCTTTCAGAACATTTTATTCATAATGTGTATCTTCTTTTTGATGGGAATGACCTCTACCAGGTCGTTATCCATGACAACAGGATCAAAATGCGCAGGCTGAATACATCAAAGCTCCCGGAAAAGGCGGAAAACAAATATTACATCGAAAGTTTTGAGTGGATTGTCAAAAAGGCGCCGTTCGAAATTTTCGTTGACGAGCTGTCACTGGAAATTTTTGCGCCGGACCGCCGGCATCCCCGTGTTTTTAATCCCCTTCTGCTCTTGAAGGCCAAAAAGTCTTTAAACGAGTCCAGAAAAAACTGAAGCCTATCCATTTTCCCGGGATTCTGAATCCTGCCTGTTTTTCACGTGCTTCTCGATCCGCTCTATGAGAAAATCCGGCCTGATCGGCTGGACGATGTAATCATCGCATCCTTTCTTAAAGGCATCGGAAAAAGGTTCCCGGTGAACGGTCAGCATGATTATGGGAATCTCCTGGCCTCGCTTCACCCCGCTCTCTTCTTCCTTTTGACGGATCCTTTTAAGAACCTCCAGGCCGTCAACTTCCGGCATCTCAATATCGAGAAGGATGACATCATACGGCTTATTCTCTTTGAGAGAGAGCTCATAGGCCTGCAACGCTTCATTACCGTTTGTCGCAATGTCGCATTTTGCTTTTCCTTCCAGTGTCTTCATGACCAGTTTTCTGCCGGAAAAATTATCATCGACAAGGAGAATTTTCCACATATTTCATTCCTTTCTTCGACTTCTCGAAATCATATTTTATTATACTCATATTAACTCCTCAAATGATAAACGTCAAGCATCCTGGAGCGTTACAGTCTTATTGAAGATTTTTCAATCATCTGATATCCTTTTAGCTATGGACACAAATCATTTCTGTCAGGCCTGCGGTGAAAAGCTCAGTGAAAAGCCGGAACAGAAGAAATCTGTAAAATGTCCTTTCTGCGGCTATGTCAATTCTGTTGAAAAGAAGAAGTTTAAAACCCTCGCTGAACAGCTGGCTGATCTGACCGTTGAGTTGAGACCTGAAGATATCAACAATGCCCTTTCCACTGTCAGCCTATGGCTCGGCAATGAAATCGCAGGCAGTCAGAATATCGGAGAAACCATAAAGACAACAAGCGAGCGCGTCACTCAATACGTCTCTCATGTAAAAAGAAAAGCCGTGGAAACCCATGAAAAAGGGGAAGGCGACTTTGACTATAAACTGATTGAAAAAATAGGCGAAGGAGGCATGGGCGTTATCTATCTTGCTGACCAAAATTCTCTTAAGCGGACCGTCGCGCTGAAGATGACAAAAGAAAGCCGCCAGATGACAGATGCCATGACCGAGCATTTTTTGACAGAGGCTCTTGTGACAGGAGACTTCGACCACCCCAATGTCGTCCCCATCCATGACGCAGGCATCGATCATCAGGGCAGGCTTTTTTATATCATGAAAAGAGTCCAGGGAGTCACGTGGGAAAGCATCCTTCACCCGAAAACAGAAGAAGAGAAAAAACTGTCTGAAACCTACTCCCTGACGGACCACCTGAACATCCTGAATTCCGTATGCAATGCTGTTGCCTTTGCGCATTCCCGCAACGTGATCCACCGCGACCTCAAGCCTTCGAACGTGATGATCGGAGAATTTGGCGAAGTAATCGTGCTTGACTGGGGTCTGGCGGCCAGCATCGGAGAGAACGATAAAGTCGCGACTCTGGAAGAGATGAACGCGTTCGGAGGAACGGTCAGCTACATGGCTCCCGAAATGGCAAGGGCGCAAAAATCGCAGATAGGCAAGCACAGCGACATCTATCTTCTTGGAGCAGTCCTTTACGAAATCCTGACCGGACATCCTCCTCACGCAGGAAAAACGATGAAAGAAGCCATCATCAACGCCGTTCAGAATAAAATCGAGCCTCCGGAAAACGAACAGGACATCGATATGGTCCTTATGGAAACGGCCCTGAAGGCCATGTCTCTCAAGCCCCTTCAAAGATATTTCAGCGTTTCCAACTTCCAGAGGGCTCTGAAGAGATATATTCGAGGCAAAACGTCGCATCTTGGAAGCGTACGTCTTTCACGCAAAGCCATGGAATTTCTCAAGGAGGGTGTTGAAACGGCTGACGTAAAGATAATTCTTCGCTCCTACATACTTTTTGAAAGAGCGCTCAGGCTCTGGAACGGTAACCGCGAGGCTGAAATGGGTAAACATAAATCCGAACACTTTCTTCTGAAGGCTTCCTATGAAAGCGGAGAGATAGACCTTCTTTTTTCATTCATGAGGGAAAAAAGCCTTCACGTCGACTTCAAGCTGCAATACGAAAAAGAAAGATACATCATTTTCCGGCAGAAACACCCTGTTATTTCCTTTGTTTTCTCAAGAAATATCGTCTACCGTTTTTTGAGCAGCCTTGACCAGGCGCTTATCCTGACCTTGAAAAGGCTTAATCATTTGTTGAAGCTTCTCTTTGTCGCTCTTCTTCTCGTGCTTCCTCTCGTCCTTTACAGAGCAGGAGCACCTCTTTCTTACGTTGTTTCTCTTGCCGTGGTCTCCGTCACGGCTGTCTTCCTCGGAGATTTTTTCCTCAGGAAAAGCATACAGAAGAAAAAAAGCGAAGAACGAATGAGAATATGAAAGACAACATCATTAAAAAGATAAAAGAAAAGGAATCATGCCTTAAAGGCGATGACATAGAAAGAACTCTCTCTTCCATCGCCAGCCGCTTTCACATTGATCTGGACCATATAACCAATGCAAGCGCTACTGTCTCAGCTTCCACAAGGAGGGTTTCAGCCGGTACTGTAACACCTAAAAAAAGAGACATCGGCTATACAGGCGCGGACGAAAGCTCCGACTACGGACTTCTTCACCTGATCAATAAAGGATCAACCAGCAACATCTATCTTGCTGAACAGATCTCGCTGAAGAGGAAAGTCGCTCTTAAAATCATGAGCAAAGATGTTCCTCTGCAGAATGAAGCGATCCAGCAGTTTTTCAGAGAAGCCCAGATCACCAGCTCTCTCAGCCATCCCAATATTATTCCCGTCCACGATGCCGGCATCGTTCCGGACGGAAGCCCGTTCTATGCTATGAAAAGCATGCAAGGTCTGTCGTGGAACAGCCTTCTCCACCCCGGGAATGCTGAATTAGAAAA
>JAFGJP010000174.1 GCA_016929035.1 Candidatus Auribacterota bacterium
ACAAGAGAAACAGGCTTTTTGCTTTCACGGCTGGAGATCATGGACTTCATCACGATAAAGACAAGGAGAATAACAACAAAAGCCACGACGGTCAGCATCAGGACCTTGAGAGTCTTTTTCTTTTTCTCCGCTCCTTTTTGAGATTCCTCTTTTGAAGGCTCGGGAAAGATCTTTTTTTCCATCGCTGTACGTTCAGGAGAAGCCGCCGCTTCCTTATCGACCCCCTCGAACATGATCTTGGCTATGCTTCTGCCTATACTGATTTCATCGTTGTGGGATAAAGCGGCTTTCTCGACTTTCCTTCCATTCACGAACGTTCCGTTTGAGCTCCCCACATCTTTTATAACAACTTGTTTTTCAACGATCTCAAAAACAGCATGCCTTTTCGAGATCGAATTGTCGTCAATATAAATTTCACAAGCATTATCTCTTCCTATCATGTACCCGTTCTGGAGGGTCACATGCGTTCCCTGCTTCGGGCCCTTGATAAATTCCAAAAAGATCTTATCCATTTTCCTTTCCTTCTATTCCTATTATATCTCCCACCTTTATATTTCTTGCTGAAGCTGAACCATCTGCCAGTTCCAGTACTGAAACGCTTTTCCAGCTTCCCCAAACGATCCGAAAAGGCTTAACATGTCCCAGAATTTTATTCACCTTGTTGTCTTTATCTAAAAAAACGATATCAATCGGATACTTCATAAAAAAAGTATGGATACATGCCACGTCTGGGAAAAAAAGGCCGTCACAGTCGGGAAATGTCTTGGTCCCTAACAGCCCTACCATCTTTTTTACCAGCGTATCCGCAACACGGATATTCATCCGCATGATAGCCATCGGTCATAAGCTTGTAACAAGTTTGAGAATAATCGGAACAAGCAGAATCAGAAACACCGCTGGAAAAATGCATCCGATAAGAGGCATCAGCATTTTTACAGGAGCTTCCTGCGCGATCTTTTCAGCCCGAAGCATTCTTTTTCGCCTCAGCAGGTCTGACTGGATCCGGAGAATGGGCCCAAGGCTGGCGCCCATCTGATCGGCCTGGATCATGGCTGCAACAATCGTCTTCAAATCAGAATGCCCGTTCCTTTCTGAAAGGTCCTGGAGCGCGTCCCTTCTTCTTTTGCCAAGCTTTATCTGCTGCATCATGATGGAAAACTCATATCTCAGGGGTCCGGGCCTTCCCTTTTCAATAACGCGGCTCATCGCCATGATGAAATCAAGCCCGGCTTCAACGGATATGGTCAAAAGATCCAGCGTGTAAGGGAGCTCTCGGGAAAGCAGCTTGTGTCTTGCCTTGATCGCGTCGTTAAGTATGAAATTCGGTAAAACAAAAGAGATGAGAAAAACAATAAAAACGACCATAAAAATAAATGTAATTTTTTGAAATAAAGACCCCTCAGGAAGCTTTAACAGAAAAATAGAGGAAAACGTAATGAGAAAAACAAAAAGAGTTTCCTGAAAGGCCAGAAATTCATCAGGCGAAAGACGGAACGGGTTTCCGGACATCATGAGCCTTTTCCTGAGATTCGCCCTGTACCTTGCCAGCTGGGGGCTCCTCAGCTTGCTGTTGAAAATTTCCAGTTTTTTTGTAAAAGGAGTCAGAGCCAGAATGATCCCTGACCTGACTTCCGTATCCCCGGCTTCTTCATAAAGGCCTTTAATATCCACTTTTTTTGAGGGAGTCAGACCGATAACAAGAAAAAAGACAGTCAGAAAAACTAAAAATAGAATGCCGATATCCATAACATATCCTTAGTTTTTTTATATATCAATATTAACGATTTTACGGATCATCAGTGCGCCGAGGATTTCCAGGACAATAACAACCGCTATGGTTATCCAGCCCCATATCGTCGTAAAGAGAAGCGATACGGCATCCGGCTGCATTTTATAGAGAATAATTCCCAAAGCAAGAGGCATTGACCCGACAACCCATCCCTGCAGCTTTCCCTGGGCCGTCAGCGCGTCAAGCTTTTTCTTAAGCACATTCCTTTCCCTTATCACGTTGGCAATCCGGTCAAAGATCTCCGCCAGGTTTCCTCCTATCTCTCTTGCAATATTGACAGAGACGACCATGAGGACAAGGTCCTGGTTGTCAATGCGCGTTGTCAGCTCATTCATGCTGTCTTCCAGGCTTTTTCCAAGCCTGTTTTCCTTGAGAACAACTCCAAACTCCTGGGAGATAGGCGGCTCCATGTCATCGACCATCATCTCCAGCCCCTGCCCAAGACTCAGTCCGGCTTTCAGGCAGTTGGAAATGGTCGTCAGCCCGTCCACGAGCTGATCGCCGAATTTCTCTTCTCTCTTCTTAATAAAATGCTTGATCAGCAGCTCGGGGATGAAAAAGCCTACAAACCCTCCGGCAGTACCGAAAATAATCGGAACAATAACATGCTGGCTGAGAAAAGGGCTTGCAAAAGTCAATAAAAAGGCAATAAAAAACATGATGAAAGCAGCAGCGAATTTCATGAAAAGGATTTTTTGCGGATCAATAAAAATAAAATATTCGCCGAGCGTTGCTCCGGTCGCCTTGACATACTGCTCTTCATACTCGGAATACTTCTGCGTAAAAACCTTAAAACCGGAAATGACAAAAAGGACAATGGAAGAAAACAAAAAAATCGATATGAAATAAAGCTGATATTTTGAAAATATTTCCAGCATGGCTTCCATAGGCTTTCTCTTTTAATCAACCCTTCCCTTGACTACTCTCAGGGCTTATACTGCAAGTCATCTATCCGTCCGTCCTGAAATCCGGGACTGCACACCGCCGGAGTTTCAGCGGAACATTTCGAGATCGACCGAAATCCCTTTATTCCTGAGTTTATCGACGAATTTAGGAACCATCCCTGTTGCCACGTATTCGCCGATGACTTTCTGGTTCTCTTTATCGTAGCCGGTCTGCTTAAAAAGGAAAATATCCTGAAGCGTGATCTTGTCTCCTTCCATCCCGGTTATCTCGGTAATATGCGTTATTTTCCTCGAGCCGTCAGAGAGCCTTGACTGCTGAACGATAAGGTTGACCGCTGAAGCCATCTGCTCCCGGATGGCTCGCGTCGGCAGGTCCATGCCTGCCATAAGGACCATTGTTTCAATTCGTGAAAGAGCGTCCCTGGGGCTGTTGGCATGCGCTGTTGTCAGCGAGCCGTCGTGACCTGTATTCATCGCCTGAAGCATGTCCAGTGCTTCGCCTCCGCGGCATTCCCCTACCACGATTCTGTCGGGCCGCATCCTCAGGCAGTTCTTCACAAGGTCCCTGATGAGTATAGCTCCTTTGCCTTCGATGTTGGGAGGCCTGGATTCGAGAGACACAACATGATCCTGCGGAAGCTGAAGCTCGGCGGCGTCTTCTACTGTAACAATTCTTTCATCATGCGGAATAAACGAGGACATGACGTTGAGAAGCGTCGTCTTTCCTGAGCCTGTACCTCCGGAAATGAAAATATTCTGCCTGTTGGAAACAGCCAGCTCAAGAAATTCGGCCATTTTATCTGTTAATGATCCGAAGCGGATAAGATCATGAACCTTAAAGGGCTTTTTGGAAAACTTTCGGATCGTGATGCACGGCCCTTTCAATGCCAGGGGAGGGATGACCGCATTCACGCGGGACCCATCCTTGAGCCTTGCGTCGACAAGGGGTGAACTTTCATCTATGCGCCTTCCAAGCGGCGTAACGATCCGCTCAATGACACCCCTGACCTGCTCATCGTTGATAAATTTTTTATCTGAAAGAACCAGCTTCCCCTTCTTTTCAATATAAATCTGGTCCTTCTTGTTGACCATGATCTCCGTAACCGATTCATCGGCCAACAGTTCTTCCAGAGGCCCCAGCCCCAAAGCCTCGTCAATAATCTCTCTGACGAGCCGGTTCTTCGTTGCGCCCTTGGGCATCTTTCCTTTAAGCTCATCAATAATTGAAGAAACGGCGGTTCTGACCTTTTCGCGGACTTCCTGTGAATCGGCTGAGTCGATCTGTGCTCTTTTGAGATCAAGTCTATCGATGAGAAGGGAATGAATATGCTTCTTGAACTCGATTACTTCATCGGTTGCTTCAGCCTGCTGCTCTTGAGGAATGATCTCTTCTTTCTTTTCCTCTGCCGGGCCGGCACCTTCCCGGGAAAAGCTGATTTCGAAAGGTCCTATCGTGTAAACATCATCTTCCAGGATACGGCGCTTCGTGATCTTTTTACCGTAATAAAACGTCCCGTTCGAACTGTTCAGGTCTTCAATAAAATGCGAGTCGCCTTCTTTAAATATTCTCGCATGCTTTCTGGAGACTTTATGATCCTCCAGCACAAGGCTGCTGTCGCCAGTCCGCCCGATGACGATTTCCTCTTTATCAAGAATGAATTTGGTGATGAGATCATTTCCTTTTTGTATTTTGACTTCCATTTTCACCTCTTGTTCTTCTCTTAGCTTTTCAGATCAAACACAAGAAGCAGCTCCTTGCCGTTATCTCCGACTTTTTTCTTGCTGCGCAGCATGTTGTAAAATCCGGAAATGCCCAGCGCTTCCATCCTTTTTGAATAGAACTCGTTTCGAGACAGGACTTTTTTCTGACTGTCGAGAAGTGAAAGAGAAACCTTAAAGAGATCATCCTGCATTATTTCAAACTGAAAATATATATATAGCGTTTCCCCGCTATCGAGATTCAGTTCATATTGACCATTTTTCGTATAATCTTTTCTGCCGTCAAAAGCCGATATGGCAGAAAAATTATTTGTGAGTTCCTGTATCATGTTGTCAGCAGCAATATCATCTTCCAGTACCAATCCGAAAATGCCCTTTTCTATCTTCAATCCTTCGCTAAGGATCTTTACACCCTGATTAGAGGATTCAGCCTGATTCTCTTCGATGATCAACTCAATCGGATTGACCGTGGCGACAGGATTCACTTCCTGTATTTTGAGCACGCTGTAAACATTATCGACATATTCCCTGGCAATGCGTTCAGCGTCCGACTTTTTCTGAGCAGACGAAACCGTTCCTTCCAGCATCACGCCGTCTCCGAGAAGCTTGGCGGTAATATTTGCCGGCAGTTCTGCCTGAATGCCTTCGATGATATAGTTCTGGTTTTCCTGAATCTTATCCTCAAGGAGGAACTTGACATCCTTGTAAAGCTCCCTGACCTTGGCCAAAGGCTTTTTATCCTGCTCGCGCAACAAAACACCTTCTATGACAATCTGGTCATCGATGACGCGCACATTCACTGTATCAACGCCCTTGAG
Source organism: Candidatus Auribacterota bacterium (assembly GCA_016929035.1). GTDB lineage: Bacteria > Auribacterota > JAFGBW01 > JAFGBW01 > JAFGJP01 > JAFGJP01. The sequence continues at coordinate 5,232 of JAFGJP010000174.1, forward strand.
CTGCAGGGCGATCCTCTGCGCCTCTTCGCTCAACGTTGAAATAACGTTAACTATAAAAACGGTCTTTTTTTCATCATCATCGAAAATGGTTATTGTCGTCTGGCCGGGGTTGCCAGCTTTGATCATCAGCTGCCTGCCGCCGGAAAGGACTTTGGCATCCGCCACATAGGGATCGGCAACAGATATTCTTTTGATGGAATCCAGCTTACGAAACTCCTCCTGCCCCGACTTCATATTAATGGTTTCTTCTGCCAGCAGATGCGGAGTGACATAGAAAAACACCAGCAGGAGAAGGTAAAATAATTTTCGCTTCATGGAAACCCTCCTTATTCATCGATATCTATCAGCTCTTCTTTTGCTACGCCCCCCTTAATCTCTTCGATAATCTTCTGCTTTCTTTTCTCATTCAAGCCTTCGAGTGCAGCCATGTCGAGCATTTTTTCGTAGTTGATAACCTGGATATCCGTGAGATCAGAAACGTCTTCAGGATTTCTCAATATCGATGTGATCCTTCCGTTCTGTGCAGCAAAGATGAGATAAATGGCTTCCTCCGGCGTAACAAGAACTGTCAGGTTCCCTCCTGTCGCCTCTCTATCATACCTCTGGCCGACAGCAAGAACCGTAACGTTCTGGAGAAGAACAAAACTGGCTTCTTCCTGAGTCTCCACTTCCATCTTGCCTATCTGTCCGTCAGGCATGGGAACGGTCCTCATCTCCACTCTCGGGATCGCAAAAGTCCCGATAAGATCAACCTGATCGTTCGGATGAATCATATCCATAACAGCAGATATTCCGGAAACGCCAAGCGTCAGGGCGCGGCTCCCTTTTTCAACTTTCTGAGCGATAATCTCTTTGGGAATCTCTTCGCCTATTTGCGACCAGAGAAAAATTTCTCCCGGGTTCACGGTTTTCTGAACAGTCCTGTTCAAAAGGCTTCTTGCTTCGCTCCAGGAAACCATGTCACGCGTCTTTCCTTTTATATCAATCGACAGCTTGGCGATCATATCCGGCTGGATGATCGTGTTCTCTTCGATCAGGTAAGCCGCTACGGCAACATCTGTTTTATTTTCTCTATATTTTGCCGCCTGCTTGTTGATATAGGATTGAACGGCAAGGACGGCAATGATACCAAGAATGACAGCGGCGATAATGGACAGAAGATTTTTCATGGTTCCCCTCTTTCTTTAAAA
>JAFGJP010000175.1 GCA_016929035.1 Candidatus Auribacterota bacterium
CCCCGGAGGTGGAATAATTTTATTTAGAGAACCTTCATTCCACCTCCGGGGTGGAATGAAGGATTTTCTTATGGTATTATATGGAATTATTTTTTAGGCGGAAAGTTGTTGAATAGATTCATTACAAAAGGAGTACGATCGTTATGGTATCATCCAGAAAAGATGCTCTTGTAAATGGGGAAGTCTATCATGTTTTTACTAAAAGCATTGCAGGGTATACTGTATTCAATGATGATTCTGAATACTTGAGAATGCTTGATACTCTTCGTTATTATCAAAGAGAAAGTCCGGCTATAAAATATTCCAGGTATATAAAACTTATTGATGAAAATGCTCTCTATCAGGATGAACTGAGAAACTTGGAAAAACTGGTTGATATAATAGCCTATTGTCTTATGCCTACCCACATTCACTGCGTTTTAAGGCAGTTGAAAGATAATGGAATCACCATTTTTATGAGCAATACTCTTAACAGCTATACAAAATATTTTAATTCTAAACACAAAAGAAAAGGACCTCTCTGGCAGGGCAGATTTAAAAATGTTCTGATTAATACGCAGGAACAATTGCTTCACATGACACGCTATCTTCATCTCAATCCTGTTACATCTTATCTTACAAATAAGGCGGAAGATTGGCCTGTTTCTTCTTACAGCGAATATATTAATAGAAATAAAAATGAAGAAATATGTTATTTCCGGGATGTTTTACAGATTGAACCGGATTCTTATAAAAAATTTGTCAATCAGAGAGCTTCCTATCAGAGAGACCTTGCGTGTATTAAAAATTTGATTATGGAGTAACCATCATTCCACCTCCGGGGTGGAATGATGGTTAATAATATACAATTTATAGATAAACATTTATAAGTCTATTAAATTGCCTTTGTTAAACAGGTTCTTCGGATCAAAATATCTTTTCACTTTTTTCATCTCTTCAATGCCCTGATTTCCATAAAGAATAGGGAGATACTTTTTTTTGAGCTTGCCGATGCCATGTTCAGCTGAAATGGTTCCGCCAAGAGAAACAGCTTTTTCCATAAAGCTTTTATAAAGGGCTCTTGCCTTTTCCAGTTCATCTTCTTTGGCAAGAAGATTCACATGAAAATGATTATTTCCAATATGTCCGAAAATAACCGATGGAAGTCCTGATCTTCTAATCTCTGCATTGTAATAGGTTAAAAGAGAACTTAAATGTTCGTTTGGAACTGATGAATCTGTAGAAAGCTTAAAGAATTCTTTTCTTTTAAATTTTTCGTTCACAAGAGAAGGAAGGCTGTGGCGAAAAAGCCTTAAGTTCTCTAAACGCTCAGGGGTGTCGGCCATCCATGTATCGTCGCTGAGTGCCTTAGAATTATCAGCCATGAACAGAAGTTGTTCCAGCATCTCATCTTCCAGAGATAGATCAAAGACCTCCTGCTCAAAAATAATAGCTGCTCCTGCTTTTTCCGGGATGTGAGAATGCTGCTCTTTCAAGAAAAGAAGAGCATCCTTGTTGAAGAATTCTAATGCTCTAGGCCGCAGGACGTTGCTTTTTTTCTTATAAGATCTTACTTGAATGACAAAGTCGACAGCATCAGCCTCTTTTTCAAAAAAGATGATACATTCGATTACTTTTGCAGGCAAGGGCAAAACTCGTAACGTAAGAGTGGAAATGAATCCCAGCGTGCCCTCTGAGCCGATGATCATATCCATGAGGGCCATATCCTTTTTTGAAAAATAGCCTGCTGCATTTTTGACCTCAGGCATCTGATAGAGAGGTCTTTCAAGTGTTTGAAAAAAAAATTCCTTAAGAAAAAGGGTGTCTCCTTGAAATTTCGGGTTTTCTTTTGTCATAACAACCTTGATTCCGCTTCGTGTAATCAGCTCCATGCCTGTGATATTGTCCCTCATGGAACCATACATGTAAGTCCATGAGCCTGAAGAATTGTTTGATGCTGAGGCCCCGACCGTAGCGGATTCTTCAGTCGGGTTTACAGGGAAAAAGTATCCTTTTCGATTTAAAAAATCTTTGATTTCTTCCAGCCTCATGCCCGGTGCCGTTTTTAATTGAACACCGTCTTTGTTTTCAATAAGCTCCATCCTTTTAAGAAGCTCATTCGATAAGATCACTCCTTCAGTCGGGATCCGTCCGCCGGTCATGCCTGTTCCTGCCCCGGAAAAGGTCATGGGAACGGATTTTTCATAAAGAGAGGCAATAAGCCCTGAACACTCCTCGACATCTTCAGGAATGTAGACCATGTCTGCCTGACCGTTCAGAAGACCCGAGTTGTCTTCCAAGTAAGAGAGGATCATGTCTTTGTCGTCTTTAATAATCATGAAATGAATCCTTAAAAACTGACTGCTATTATAATACTGATAACCCCTTTTTCTTAATAGATTTTTCAATCTATTTATCTTATTATTGAATTCAATGTGCTAATATATTTTACTTGTGTTACTGTATCTTTCAGCGTAATATTTCAAACTTATAAAAATCCATAAAAAGAAGATCTAAGCAAATGGAGCTGACTTTTTATCATAACGGAGAACTGCTGAGGTCAACAGAGTTGCACATATCAGCATTCGATCAGGCTTTTCTTTACGGCGAGGGCATCACTGAGCCGATTCTCGTGAGAAACAGAAAGCTTCTTTTAGCCGAAAAGCATTTTGACAGATTTTTCAGGGGAGCCAGCACAATCGGACTGGATCTGAGGGTTACGGAAAAGATTATCGAAAAAACCATAATGACTCTCCTTGACCTCAACTCCATGAATGACTGCATGGTCCGCCTTATTGCCACAAAAGGCGATAGCAGCGGTTATTTTTATGAAGATGTCCATTCCCTTCCGACTTTTCTTATGATGACGCTGCCGCTGAAGTTCTTTTCAGAGAAACTGTACTATATGGGCGTGACCCTGAAAACGTCATCGTGGAGAGATATTTCTCCAACGTCGTTTTATCACGACATTCGGACACTCAGCGCGATGAACAGGCGAGTCAATTACAGGGAAGCAAAAGAAGAAGGGAATTTTGATTCCCTGATGATCAATATTGAAGGCTACGTCACGCAGTGTACGGGAAGCAATATCTTTCTTGTTAAAGAAAGAACGCTCATCACGCCTGACCTGTCATGCGGAATATTTCCCGGCGTGACGCGCGAGTACGTTCTTTATGATGTAGCCCGGGAACTCAACCTCGACACCTATGAAGGTTTTATTCTCCAGCACAATGTCATCAATGCTGAAGAATGTTTTATTACTTCTACAGAAGCAGGAGTATTGCCTGTTGCCGCCTGCGACGGCGAAAAGATCGGCACCGGACGACCCGGGCGGATAACCAAGATGATACAGGAATATTTTACAAGCTGGTATAAAAGTACCATGTAGCATGTAGGGAGGAAAAAATGGAGCTTTTGATTTTAACAGGGATCGGAGCTGTTGCAGCTATTCTCTTTGCTTTTTGGAACGCAGGCCAGGTTCTGAAAAAGAGTGAAGGAAATGAAAAAATGGTCAAAATAGCTGATGCGGTCAGAAAAGGCGCCGACGCCTATCTTAATCGTCAGTATAAAGCTGTAGCCATATTCTTTGTTGTCTTTTTTCTGATTCTTTTGGCGATGTCGTTAATCAATGACCCTTCAGGAAAATCCCTGGTGTCACTGTATGTTCCATTTGCTTTTATTTCAGGAGGATTTTTCTCGGCGCTGGCAGGTTTTGTCGGGATGAAAATGGCCACGCGGTCAAGCGCGCGCACAGCATGGGCAGCAAGAGAAGGCCTTAATCCGGGTCTTCGCGTCGCTTTCGGCGCAGGAACGGTCATGGGGATGACAGTCGTCGGCCTGGGCCTGATACACCTGATCATATGGTTCTGCATCCTCTATTATTTCGGGCTGAAGTCCCTGGGTGAAGTCGAAAAACTTCAGACGATCGCATCGATTCTTCTTTCTTCAGGAATGGGAGCAAGCTCAATGGCTCTTTTTGCAAGAGTCGGCGGCGGCATCTACACAAAAGCGGCTGATGTGGGCGCGGATCTTGTCGGAAAAGTCGAAGCAGATATACCGGAAGATGATCCCAGGAACCCAGCCACCATTGCCGATAACGTGGGAGACAATGTCGGAGATGTGGCAGGGATGGGAGCTGACCTGTACGAGTCCTATATCGGATCCATCATCGCAACCATGGCTCTCGGAGCTTCAGCTTACAGCCTGTATGCCGATGAAAGCCTTATGACCGTTCTCTTAAGCATGCTGCTTCCCCTGGGAGTTGCGGCTGTCGGGATTCTCTGTTCAATTGTCGGGACTTTTTTTGTCCATGTGAAAGGCGAAGCCACTCAGAAGGTCCTGCTTGGAGCTTTAAGAAGGGGGATATATCTCAGTACGCTTCTCACGATTGTTCTCAGCTATTTTCTGGTTAAGCTGACAATAGGATCAAAAGTGACTTACGTTTTGTTTGGAATAGAGACTTACGGCGTGTGGTGGGCTATACTCATCGGGCTCATAGCCGGAAACGTTATCGGATATTCTTCTGAATATTACACTTCTGATCAGTATTCTCCCACACGTGCTGTTGCCGGCCAGTCAAAAACAGGGCCAGCAACGGTCATCATCGCCGGGATTTCTGTCGGCATGATGTCGACAGCCGTACCTGTTCTGGCCGTGGCTTCCGGGATGATGGGGGCCTTTCTTGTCGCAGGAGGCACCGGGGATCCCACGAAAGGACTCTACGGTATCGGTATTGCTGCTGTAGGAATGCTCAGCACGCTGGGAATCACGCTCGCGACAGATGCATACGGTCCTGTTGCAGACAATGCCGGAGGATCGGCTGAGATGGCTGGTCTTGAGCCAGAAGTGAGGAAAAAAACCGACGCTCTTGATTCACTGGGCAACACGACGGCGGCAACAGGAAAGGGATTTGCCATTGGTTCTGCTGCCCTCACGGCATTGGCTCTTGTCGCTGCATACAGTGAGCAGGTCAA
>JAFGJP010000176.1 GCA_016929035.1 Candidatus Auribacterota bacterium
TTACTACTATCGCATCGATCCTCCTCAGGGATTTGCCTTTCAAGGCTTATACAGCGACGTCAGCGCAGCAGAATCGGCGTTTATGGTCAGGGACGGCGATGCTGTCTTCATCTCCAACGGCTATCATCCTGTGGCCGCGGCCCCGGGATACTTGCTTTATTACCTGTGGGTCCTGTGCGGTCAGGTGCCTGAAACCGCATGGAAGGTCGATGATAAGCATAAATGGATTGACCGCAAAAAAGAATGATATGGATATCCAGAGCCTTCTAAAAAAAAGACGGAAAATCCTCCAGAGCGCTCTGAACTCACAGGATGCGTTCTGGGTCATGATGGAATCTGGAAATCTTGATCAGATAACCGACATGCTCCAGACCATAAACCGCTCTCTTGAGAACCTCAGCGCCATTGACAAAGAGATCAAAAATATCAGCAAATCTACCGACACAGAGGCCGATGAAGATTTCAAAAAAGAGATCCGCCGGCAGGCCGACATCCTGAAAAATATCTCTGATAGAGAAAAAAATATTTCAAAGGCTCTGCGCGAAAAAAGACGAGCCATTGCCTCTTCACTCGAAAAAATCCGAAAGGAAAAAAACTTCACGCATGCTTATTCTCAAAACCTTAAAAGAAAAAAACCTCATCGGTTCAACAAAGAAATATAAAGGAGGCTGACCATGCCTGATAATGAAGATCCCAGCAAACAGAAGCGCTCGGCGTTCGTGGAGGACGAAAAAATCGAAAAAATAAACAGGACTCTCCGCCAGGATTCCGTTGTGGAAGAAGAACAGGTCATCAAAGGAAAAGACAGAGAGCATCCTGCGGGCTATCACTATGACAGCAATAAAAATATTATCAAATCAAAGGATTTCCGCTATAATCCGAAGCCGTACATTGTTGGCGGAGCCATCGATTCCAGCATCAAAGAGCCGGAAGTCGAGGTGATCAAAGACGCGGATGGGAACGTCATGAAGATTAAAGTGAAATGCACCTGCGGAAGAGAAGTCGACATTGACTGCGTTTACTAGCATAACACAAAAATTCCGTCAGCAAAGGAAAGGAATAGCTTCCATGAACCACGTCAGGCTTGCGGTTCTCGATCCAGGCGGGATGATCGTCTCTTCATCCCAGTCTTTCAGAGACTCTTTCCAGGAGGCCTTTTCAGGCACTGCGCGCAATATCATGGAAATTCTTGATTTTGACATCAGGACTGTCAATCACAACCGGATCGACCACGCCTACACAAACATTCCCGTAAAAAACGCCTCAAGCCGTACCGTGGATTTTTTCCTGCACTCTCTGCATGATGATCAGAAAAAGCTCCTGGCCTTCATCATGACTCTTCATGAATCAAATAATCTCAAAAGCGTGATGGACTTCAACGAGGAAAACCTCTGCCATATCGACAGGCTGACGCACATCGGCAAACTGGCGGCCGGCATCGCCCATGAAATCGGCAACCCGCTCGGAGGCATTCTTGCCGCTGCCCACGGGCTGAAGAAAAAACTTAAAGATGAGCCACAGAAAGAATATATCAATATGATCATCCAGGACATCGCTTCCATAAAAAACACGATTGAAAGCCTCCGGGACTTTGCCAGGAGAAGCAAGCCGCGCTTTGTCAAAACAGATCTCCGTGACGTTTTGAAAAGGACGCTTTTTCTGGTATTGCCGGAAATACAGAAAAAAAACGTCCGGTTTATAGAAAGGACTCCTGAGGCTCCTCTGGAAATCAATGCTGATCCTGAACAGCTCCGCCAGGTTTTTCTGAACATCCTGCTGAACGCTGTTTCAGCCGTACAAATCGACGGACAGATCACACTTTCAATCTCGCTGACAACACGCCAGAACCATAAAAACTATTATCTTGTTACTGTCAGGGACAACGGCCCGGGCATAGATGCAGATGACATCTCGATCATTTTTCGGCCTTTTTACACAACAAAGGCAAAAGGGCTGGGGCTGGGGCTCTGCGTCACGAAAAAAATCGTTGAGGACCACGACGGGTTCATCGAGGTCGAAAGCGAGCGATCAAAAGGGACAACCTTCAATGTTTATCTGTTAAAGGAGTAACTGTGTGAGCTATTCTATCCTGCTTGTCGACGATCATAAAAACACGCTTAAAACATGGTCCGATGCTCTTCAGGAGGAAGGATACACCATTACGACCGCTGAAACCGGATCACAGGCTCTTGCCCTTTTTCAAAAAGAAAACATCGATCTCGTGATACTCGACATGGTTCTCCCGGACATCAAGGGCCTTGACGTCCTTGAGAAGATGAAGGAGATGAAGAATGATGCTCTCATCATTATGATCACCGGCTACGGAGGCGTTGAAACGGCTGTCAAAGCCATGAAAAAAGGGGCTTACAATTATCGGACAAAGCCTGTCGAGCCGGAGGATCTGAAAGAAAGCGTTAAAAAGGCTTTTGAAGCTTATGAATTTCTTTCTTCACGGGAAGAAGTGGAATATATCCGAAACAGGCAGAAGCAAGACTTCAATCCAAAGAACATCATCGGAAAATCAGCGCAGATGACAGAAATCATGGACATCGTGCAAAAGATCGCCGAGAGCGAAAGTTCAACTGTCCTCATCAGGGGAGAGACAGGCACGGGCAAGGAACTCATCGCGCGGGCGATCCACTACCTCAGCAGCCGAAGAGATTTTCCCTTTATAGACGTCAACTGCACAGCCATACCGGAAAACCTTCTTGAGAGCGAACTCTTCGGCTACGAGAAAGGAGCTTTTACAGATGCCAAGCAGAGCCGCAAAGGCGTCTTTGAGCTGGCAGACGGAGGGACTCTTTTTCTCGATGAAATAGGCGACATGTCTTACGCCATGCAGGCCAAGCTGCTGAGAGTCCTCCAGGATAAGACGTTTAAGAAAGTCGGCGGTTCAAAAAATATCTGCGTGAACGTGAGAATTATCGCTTCCACGAACATGGATCTCGAAAAAGCCATCAGGGAGAACAAATTCCGCGAAGACCTTTACTACCGGCTGAAAGTGATTCCTCTCCTCCTGCCTCCCTTGAGAAAGCGTGAAGACGACGCTCTGATCATTGCTAACTATTATTTAAAAAAATTTAACAAAGAATTCAAAAAAGCCATTAAGGGTTTTACAGCCGACGCTCTGAAACTCATTAAGTCATACTCCTGGCCGGGAAATATCCGGGAGCTGAGGAATGTGGTTGAAAGGGGAGTTCTTCTTGAAAACGTGGAGCGCCTGTCGGCCAAGCACCTGATGATCCACTGCGAAGACTCACCTTTTCCTGCCGCAGCAGACGAAAAGGAGCTCTTTCCCGAGGAAGTAACATCTGCCGGCCAACAAGAAAACAAGTTTGAGCTTTACCTGGATTCGCTCACTCTTGAGGAGGCGGAAAAAGCGCTTATCCGCAAGGTGCTTGTTCTGAACAACTGGAACAGAAATGCCGTTGCTTCGGCTATAGGGATCAATCGAACGACCCTTTACAGCAAAATGAAAAAATACGGTATTACGAAGAATTCCCTGAAATGAAAATATTGCGGAGAGCTGAAGAGTATACTAAAATAGAGCTTTGACGGGAGCTTTAAAGGATGAAAAAGCACACGATATTGATTGTCGAAGATGAGGACTACGTAAGGGATTTTCTCGCTCTGCTTCTCAGAGAACATTACAACATCATCAATGCTTCTAACGGCATTGAGGCCATCAATAAGATCAACGTCAGCGAAGACATCGATCTCATTCTTCTTGACCTTCACATGCCGGGAATCAACGGGCTTGATCTGCTGCGGACCCTCAAGAAGGAAGTCCAGCGCGAAATTCCTGTTATCATCGTTACGGCTTACTCTTCGCAGGAAATCAGAAATGAATCCATTGAGCTCGGCGCAAGAGACTTCATCAGCAAGCCTTTCTCCGTCGAAAGCCTTGAGAAATCGATCAAGAAGGTCCTGTCGCCGGAATAACAAAAATTCCAA
>JAFGJP010000177.1 GCA_016929035.1 Candidatus Auribacterota bacterium
AGGTGGAAACGGTCTGCGATCGACAAGAGAGCTTTTTCAATATCTTCGCTTTTCACGCTCGACGAGTTTTCTTCAAAATTTTTGGAAACACCCTCTTTCATAAGATTTGTGTCCTCTAGCCTTTTTTTGTATGAGCGCTTTTTTTCCAGATGATCTCCCCAATGATCACGGCCGCGATTGAAAGAGCAGCAAAAGAAGCAATATAGGAGAGCGGAGATCCCGGCCAGTAGAAGATGACAGGGAGTATGAGAAGAATGATCATGTAGAGAAATTTCAGTGATCGATTCAGCTTTTTCGATAATATCAGGGAAGTCTTTTCAGTTTTTTTTAAAAAGTGGTAGACTTCGTCTCCTGACAGAACGGATGAGATAACAGGATGCTTTGACCGGAAAGCGTTGTATTTTTCCTTTTCCGCCAGCAGCTTGATGTCTGTACGCATGCTTCTCTCGCTCGAGAGAGCGAGAAGGAGGTCGATCTCGCCGCATTCATAAGCGGCCTTCATCAGGAGAATCTCTGCCCGGGGCTTGCCCAGCTCTGCCTCGCGGTTGCCGCTCCACAGGCTGAGAGCTCTATCGAAAAGTATTTCTGCGCGGAGGATCATTTTGATATCTGCTTTTTCAATGCCTTTTTGCAGGATATCCGTAGCTTTTCTTGAAAACCGTATGCTTCCAAGATGCGATGCCTTGCCCTGAGTGTATTTTTTTAGCGCCCTCTGGAAAGTGCTGACGCTTAAGTAACGCTGCAGGGGATTCCTGGACATGGCCTTTAACGCCGTTTCCATGAGGATCATGTCGATGTCTTTTTCGTCTTCCGGAGGTCTGATTTTATTCAGAATGGCATTAATGATGGCTTCTCTCATGGTGTCCCCTGAGTGGGGCGGGTGTCCTGTGAGAATTTCATAGAGCGTGGCTCCAAGCAGGTAGATGTCGCTGTGCTTGCCTATCTGCGCACTTTGGGCTCTTGCCATTTCCGGAGCCATGTAGCTTACCGTTCCGCCAAACGTGTTCAGTTCCTTAAGGGCGGAGACTTTTTTGCTTGAGCCGATGCTTGCGGCAAGTCCCCAGTCGAGAACGATGACTTCGCCGAATTCTCCGATCATGACATTGGCCGGCTTAATGTCGCGGTGAATGATGTCCTTTGAATGAGCAAAAGCAATGGCGTTGCAGACAGAATGAAGGATGTTCAGGTGGTCCGTCAGGGAGTAGGTTTCAGACAGTTTTTTCTCATCTTCTGTTTTCGGGTGAAGGATGCTTTCCCACGTGACCCCCTGGACTCTTTTCATGATATAAAAAAGCCTGCCCTGATGATCGATGCCTGCGTCATGGATGGGGACGACATTGGGGTGATCGAAGTCAGCTGTAATCAGAGCTTCGGCCAGGAAGTTCTCCATCCTCGCTTCAGTCAGCTCTCCGCTTTCTTTTGTCATCTTGAGCGCAACATTCCGCTTGAGTGAAGACTGCTCGGCAAGATAGATGACGCCCATTCCTCCTTCGCCTATTTTTTCTATGAGGCTGTAGTCAGAGGAGCCCTTTTCTTTGCCGTATTGTTCCACGGTCTTTCTTTTTACATGAGAGGCGTATCGCGATATACGGCCGGCCGGTGTCTTGATAGTAGCGCCGATGTTCTGGCTCGTGAGGATGTTGTCTTGAAAACAGGTATTGATGACGGTCAAAGCCTCTTCAATAGCAGAGGGCTCCATCTGGACGGTCAGCTTGGCCAGCTGATCGGAAATCGTTTTTTGCACTGTATCTGAAGGTGAAAAAAAATACCCGCATTCAGGGCAGGGAGCAGGCTTTTCTGCAGCCGGCTCCTGTGGTAATTGCGCCCCGCACTTTTGACAGGTTAGATCCATGGTCGTTATATAGGATAGCAGACATGCTGAAATTCTTCAATGCTAAGGACTCTGCTTTCGGTTTACGATCTGTTTTTTTAGATGTTCTGAACAGAGATTCTCAAGTGCTTTTCTTCCTTGCATTATGCAGGGAAACGTGAGAAAGTGGGGGTAGAGCGATCGAATGAGGCGATAAGAGCTTTTCTAGGCAGAATTCACAGCAGGGAGGTCATGATGGTACAGGCAAAGATGGGGGACAGGGTCAAGGTTCATTATAAAGGTACGCTTGATAACGGAGATGTCTTTGATTCTTCCTACGAAAGGCATCCGATTGAATTTACCATAGGGGAGCAGAAGCTTATCCCCGGCTTTGAAAGTGCCTTGGTCGGCATGAATGAAGGCGAAAAGAAAACTGTGAACGTTCTTTCGGATGAGGCCTATGGTCAAGCTCAGGCAGATCTGATAGCTGTCGTAAAGAAGGACAGGCTTCCTTCGAACATAGAGCCTTGTGTCGGTCAGGTGCTTCAGGTCACCTCTCAGGGAGGCGCGATCATTAATTTTGCCATAACGGACATGACGGATGATACGGTCACTCTGGATGCGAATCATCCTTTGGCCGGAAAAGATCTTCTTTTTGAGATAGAACTGTTGCAGATTATTTAAGGGAGCTTGAGAAAAAGCGGCGTTAAGAAAAAATGATTTAACTCATTGTAAGACTGTTAGATAACGACGGATTGAAGGCTTGTGTTTCAAAAAAGAGATTTTTAGGCTCGAGCAGGATTTTAGCGGTTTCATGATGATTTTTGTTGACTTTTTTTACGGAAGACTTATACTGAAGACAGCAGTAAGTAGAAAACCGAAGACCGTAAGGTATGTGTTTCTCTTACCTTGCGGTTTTTTTTTATTTGCTGTGGAATATCTTGAGGAAAGGAGGAAGTGACTCATGGCAAAAGGAACAGTCAAGTGGTTCAATAACAGTAAGGGTTATGGGTTTATCTCTCAGGAATCCGGTGGTGATGTTTTTGTTCATCACAGTGAAATACAGGGCTCCGGCTTCAAAACCCTGAAAGAAGGCCAGCAGGTCGAGTTTGAAATTCGGCAGGGCCCAAAGGGTGACCAGGCGGTCAATGTCGTAGCTCTTTAATTCTATTTTATGGTTGGCCCGGTTTTTGCCGGGTTTTTCCAAAGGAGAACAACATGCAAAAAGGAAAAATTAAGAAGCTGATTCGGGATCGTGGATTTGGCTTTATCAAAGCTGAGGATGGAAAAGAGATCTTTTTCCACAGGACCGGACTGGAACAGGGTTCCTTCGATACGCTCAACGAGGG
>JAFGJP010000021.1 GCA_016929035.1 Candidatus Auribacterota bacterium
GACATGAGGATCTTCATCAAAAACCTGTCCCTCTGAGCTTCAGGAAGCTCGTACGTGCCCTCCTGCTCAATAGGATTTTGTGTGGCGAAAACAGTAAAGACCGGGGACAGGAAATAAGGCGTCCCGTCAATGGTGACCTGTCTTTCCTGCATGACTTCAAGAAGGGCTGATTGGGTTTTTGCAGGAGTTCTGTTGATTTCGTCGGCCAGAAGAAAGTCGGTGAAAACGGGACCTTTCTCCAGCCGGAAAACATTATCTTTCATGTTGTAGACATTGGTGCCGATGATGTCCGAAGGCATAAGGTCAGGTGTGAACTGGATCCGTTTAAAGGAGACCTGACAGATGTGGGCCACAGTTTTCACCGTAAGAGTTTTTGCAATACCTGGAACGCCTTCGATCAGAGCATGTCCTCCGCATATGAGGGTGATAATGGCAGACTCGATGACCTCGTCATTTCCGATGACGACCTTCTGTATGTTTTCCTTCATCTGCTTCAGCTTGCCGATGACGCCTTCAAGATATGTTGAAGCGTTTTCCATAAAAGTACTCCTTTCTGATTTTATTGATTTTTTTGACCACAGACATGAATTCAAGCCAGCTTAACTTTTTATCGGTTTCTGCTTCAAAACATTCTATAGGAGAAAGAGAAAGATAGCCCTTCATCCATTCGGGAAGGACTTTCATCAGCTTTTCCCTGAGCTCCATTCCTCTCTGACCTTTTTCTTCCAGCTCTTCAAGAGAATATTTGGCAAAAACAAGCGCTGCATTGGCCCTGTTTGTATTTTTTCTGTAGATGTTGGCTGTTGCTGAAAGAAGCTCTGCGTACTGCGGCTGGATCTTTTTCCCTGTGGATTTCAGCGTGCCGAAGCGGGGAAAGGCCCTCCAGATAAAAAGAAGAAAAAGAAGGAAGATGTGCAGGATAATAAGCTCCATTCCATATTTGACAAAAAGATGGGTAAAATTTTTTGACGAGGTAAACCCGTGGTGATATTCGTCAAAGCCGATGGTTTTGTTAATGCCGAACTCCTCAACAATGTTGAGGAGAAGTCGAAGATTGTCTTTTTTTGTTATTTTCCCGTTGCTGATAATCTCCGGAGCCAGAAGCACAATAAGATTTCCTTCTCCTATCTTCTGAGCGATGCCGCAGGGCTTGTTGTTGCAGAGAAAGAATGATGAAGAAGAGTATTTATTTTCAACCTCAATGAAGTTTTGTGATTGAAAAGTGGTTTCATGAACATCTTTTGTCAACGCGTGGGGAACGGGACTGGCGACGCAGACTTCATCTTTATCGAAGGAGGAAATTTTTATTCCAAACGCCTTCAGAAAATTGACATGTTTCCTTTCTGTAAAAAAAACGACAGTCCGTCCCTTGGAAATGTAGTTGATAAATTTTTGCCGGCTTTTGCTTCGAAGAGATTCAAGGAACGCTTTCTTTTTTTCCTTGGTCTCTTTCTCTTTGTTGCCCTCAGAAGGTTCTTTGGCTTCTTCCTTGTCTTCATGTTGACCGCCATCGCAGGAACATGAGTCATCTTCGCAACCCGCCTGCCACAGGAAAGGGGCAAGGGGATAGGAGGGATTGATAATAAAGACCAGCTCACACTCTTTTTTTGTCCAGAGGTCTTCCTCTATCCTCAGCACCTGACAATCGAGTTCTTTCAAAAGGAGAAAAAAAGCGCGCGTCCCTTCTGCGTCGCTTCTATAAGTGGAGAAAGCAGGGTAAATCTCTCCTCTCTTGTGGCTCCACTCTATTTCTCTTGATGCAATAACAACAAATATCGCGAGAACAGTAAAAATGATGATGAGTTTAGTTGCTTTCATTCTGGCGAAACGCGAGCTTTTGTTTAATGTTTCTTACCTGGTCGTTGCAGCTGGTAAAATCTTCTGCGCAGCAGGGAGTTTTGCCATACCAGTTCTTTTCATACTGCACGATGATATCGTGAAATTCTTTTTCTATATCCTGTTTTCTCTTTAAAAGAAAGTAGTATTCCCAGTTGGTCTTGTTTTTGTCATAGATGATGACCCTTTCGCGGTGAAGATAGCTCAGAAGCGATAAGTATATGGCGCGGAGCGCCAGGAGGTAATTTCCGGCCGAAGAATATTTTTGAGCCATTTCCTGCCAGTCGTCATAAGATATGTCCGTGGGATTGATCTTTTCACTGGTGAGTACGGAGAAGGAAATGGCCGAGTCTTTTTCCGTACGGCCTTTTCTTTTATATTTGAAGAGAAAATAGACGATTACAGCAATGGCCAAAATCACCAGTACGGTCAGAATATGCATGGAGTATTCAGAGATAAAGTCTCTGAAAGTCAGAGGCTTGTCTCTTTCTTTTATTTTAAACAAATTCTTTATTTTTTCTATGATCTTATCGATGTCTTTCCCTACTTTTTCATAAAGGTAATTAAAAAAAGCCTCTTTCTTGCTTTTCAGAAAATCAGCAAGGGAATTCTGCTCTTCGTCGTCTTTTTGGTCGCCGAAAGTGAAGTCTTCGTAGTCCCGGAATTCTGACTCCCTGAGGATCCTCTGGATGATGGCCTTTGCTTTTTCCGTATCCATCCGGTGCCCTTTTCGAGGCGGGGCTGTTAGAGGGAAAAGGGGTTTGCCGTTCCATAAAAAAACGAAAAGAGCCGCTGAGACAAAAACCATACAGCAAAAAGCAGTTTTATGTAAGTTCTTCATGTGCCTCAATGTTTTTCAGCCGCACCAGCAGGTCTTTGCCTGTTTTTTCTGATGAGTGGTAAAAATAGTAGACCGTGTGGCATATGGTCCAGAAAAAGTCGAAAGCGAAAAAAGTAATTATAAGGCAAAACAGCACGTAATAAGGCGATGACAGCCTCAGTCCGATAGAATTCATGTCAACAATGTGAAAAAAGCCCAGAATGGCTAGCGCAAAATAGATACCGTAAATAAAATTGATGAAAATAACGATAAAAATAATCATTCCGGTCAGTATTAACTTAATAAGAAAAAAAAGATTGTTGAATATTGTTGAAAAGACACATCGCATCGGATGCTGTAGCCCTTCCTCTTCAATAAGGATAAAGGGTATGCATAAGCTTGCTGCGAGGAGAAAAAAGGCTGAAGGGATGACCATAAAAAGCGTTATGAAGGAAAGGGCAATGAAAAAGGAGGCAACCGAGAGACAAGTGACAAGCCTGCCCTTCGCTCCGTCCATAACGCTCCTTAAGCTCGTTGTGTTCCCCAGAAAGTTCTGGGTTGAAAACAATGTCAGATAGATCTTGCCCATGAGAACCAGGGCGAGGCCTGCGGAAAGAAAGACAGACATGAACAAGAGAAAGTCCATCTGCTCCACAATGTTTTTTCCCGGCCGCACAATACGTGTCAGAAAGATGAACAGCCCGATCCAGAAGGGCGCGGAGAAAAGAGAATAAACGGCAAGATAGCTGACAAGGTCTTTTTTCATCAGCTGAAAACCTTTATCGTAAAACATGCACGGCTTTGACAGGGACAAAACAGACATATTCATTCCTCTGTTGTATCTTTTCTATGTTTTTTCGTTCTGGACCTTATCTCTGCCTTTTGAAACGATGAGCAAATACCCTGCTATGTAAAAGGAGGTGAAGAAAATGGTCAGGCTTAAGGACAAGAGGATGATATTTTTTATAAAAGCCAGGGAGATCCTTTTTTTCCTTTTGGGATGAGCAACGCTTTCCAGGCACCCTCGGCAGTAGTTGATCCCGTCATACTTTGTCAGGCATTCGCTGCAAAAAGTTTTTTTGCATTTGACGCAGATTCCTGCACCTTCCCGTGACGGATGGTGATGACAAATAGCAAAAGATATTTCTTGAGGCAACGCTGTCTCCAGGTTTTTTCTATTATATATTAAAATATTTTTTGTAATAACAATAACTTTAAAATGGCCGGGAAATCCGGCGGATTTATCTTGTTTTTAATGCGTCATCTATTTAGAATCTGAGTGAAAATCTGGAAAAGGAAAGAATAAATGCCGGTTTACAGCTGTCTATGAAGAAGCTGCAGCGAGAAGTCTGATCTTCTCAAGGGAGTGACAAAAGAAAAAGGTAAAAAGATCTGTCAGAATGCGGGAGCAGAAATCTGAATAAGATTTTGTCCACCTTTGCCGCAGGAAGATCTCATCGTCAATCTGAATCTTCTTCTGCGAGAGGCTGTTCCCTGTGCCCTTCTTCCTGAACGTGCTCTTATCAGTAAGAAAAGAGTCAGGGATAGTCAGACAGGGAAAACAGAACAGGTGCGGCTTATCCCGTCTGTCACCTGCCGTTTTTATTCCAGTTTGACAACCCTTTTTACTGATGATAAAATATCCAGACTATTAGCAAGGAGTTATAAAAATGGCGTTAAAGGTATCCGTGCTCGGTTCAGGTTCAGGAACGAATTTTGAGGCTATTGCCAGTTATTTCGATTCTCCTGAAAAGAGAAATATAGCAAGGATTGCCTGCGTTATTTCAGATATTTCCGGCGCCTATATCATGGAGAGAGCCAGGAAGAGGAATATTCCTTCTCACCTGATTCCCTGCGATGCTTTTAAGACAAAGCTCGATCCAGAGACCGAGGAGAAGTATGTCGATACGCTGAAATCTTATAATACGGAACTTGTTGTTCTTGCAGGGTTTATGCGGGTAGTGAAAAAAGGGATCCTTTATGCGTTCCCGGATCGCGTGATCAACATTCACCCGGCTCTTCTGCCGTCGTTTAAAGGTTTGAAATCATGGCAGCAGGCCTATGACTATGGCGTAAAGGTGACAGGATGCACGGTTCATTTCGCAGACGAGGGGATCGATACCGGGCCCATCATTGCTCAGCGTGTCGTCGGAATTGAAGATGCAGATACAGCAGAGGCGATTCATGAGAAAATACAGGTGGAGGAGCATGACGTGTACCCCAAAGTCATCGAAGCCATTGCCTGTGGCCGCGTTAGCGTATATGGGAGAAAAGTGAGGATAAAGGGAGGCCGTTTATGAAGAAGCTGGTTTTAGGCTTGCCAAAAGGAAGCCTGCAGGAATCCACTTACTCGATAATGCAGAGAGCCGGCTTTAAGTTGACCGGTTCGCAGAGATCCTATAAGCCCTGTATTGATGATGAAGAGATCGAAGTTATCTTGATTCGAGCTCAGGAGATGGCGCGGTATGTTGAAGACGGCGCTCTTGATGCCGGGATCACGGGAAAAGACTGGATAGAGGAAAATAACGCGGTCATCGTTGAGATAGCGGACCTGGTCTATGCCAAGCAGGGTATGCGGCCTGTCAGGTGGGTCCTGGCTGTTCCTGAAAACTCGAAAATCAGGCGTCCCGAAGATCTGGAAGGAAAAAAAATCGCGACGGAAGTCGTCAATATTACAAAGAAATACCTTCAAAAGAAAAAAATCAAAGCTGATATTGAATTTTCCTGGGGCGCAACAGAGATCAAGCCGCCTGAGCTCGCCGATGCCATCGTGGAGCTGACAGAGACAGGGTCTTCTCTTCGCGCGAATAATTTGAGGATCGTGGATACGGTCCTGACTTCAACGACCAAGCTGATCATGAATAAAGGGTCTTACAAAGACAGCTGGAAGAGAAAAAAGGTGGAATCCTTATCCATACTTCTTCTTGGAGCGATCGAGGCAGATAAAAAGGTCGGCATCAAGCTCAACGTATCAGAAAAAGATCTTCAGTCTGTCATCAAACTCCTTCCAGCGCTCAGAAGGCCCACCATGTCTCCTTTGAGCGAGGAGGGCTGGTATGCTCTTGAAACAGTCATAGAAGAAGCTTATGTAAGGAAAATGATACCGGAGCTTAAAAAGGCGGGAGCCGAAGGCATCATCGAGTATCCCTTGAACAAAGTTATTCCTTAGAGATAAAAAATCGAGAGTCGCTCCTTCTGGACGACCTGTTGAGAAAGGAGGTGAGGTGAATGCCGTGCGGACGAAAAAAGAGGAAGAAAAAGATAGCCAAGCATAAAAGAAGAAAAAGACTGAGAAAAAACCGGCACAAGACAAGACCGGTTTAATATAGATTGAAGGGAAAACGTTTATTGACAGACTGTAAGGAGGCTTTCCATTCTTAAAAAGAAAACAATCCTTATCAGTGTTTTTGTGTTTCTTTTTTATGGCGTCAGCCTGTGCGGCCCTCTGGATCATCTCACAATCCTGAATCAGGACGATGACATCAGAAGGAAGTCAATTGCCTATGCGCTGTTTGTCCAGGGCGCTATCTATGAAAACGAAGGAGAAATAGACGAGGCAAAAGAAATTTTTCTTCGTGCGATGGAATACGATAATGCTGAATACCTGAGGCTGAAGTTAATGGATATTCTTGTCAGGGAAAACAAGGTCGATGAAGCGCTTGAGCTTTTTCAGGAGATCATCGAAATCAATCCGAAGTCGGCAAAGGCTTACATCCTCAAAGGCTCTGTCGATATTATTCGCAAGGATTATGCTTCCGCCGAACAGGCATTTCTCAAAGCTATCGAGTACGGAGAAAAAAATTTTTCCGTCTACATGCAGCTTGCTCAGCTTTACATCACGATGGATGACAGTGAAAATTCTGTCATCATGCTTGAAGAAGCCTTAAAGCTCAAGCCGAATAATCCCGTGGTTCTTTTTCAGGCAGGCATGCTTTATGTCAAGACGGATCAATTTGAAAAAGCCCTTGAGGTCTTAGGAAAAGCCGAAAAGATCAAACCTGACTGGATCGAAGTCCAGGTGACCATCGCAAAGATTCACGAAATACAGAAAGACTATGAAAAAGCCATTCAGAAGTACAATGATATCCTCAAGGTCTATCCTCTCAACAAAAGTATCTATTTGAAAATTGCCACCCTTTACCAGCAGTCGGGCAAGCTCAAGGATGCGCTTGCTGTTTACAAGACCCTCATTGAGCTTGATGTCGAGAACTTCGTCTACTATGTGCAGGCTGCTCTCATCGAGTATCACCTGTCCCGTTTTGATGACGGCATAGCCACTCTGCAGAAAGCATTGATGAACAATGTGAAAACAGCAGATATCTATTATCTTCTCGGACGTCTTTATCTGGCCAAAAAAGATATGGGACAGGCATCTCTTTTCTTTGAAAAAACGATAGAAAAGAATCCGAGAGATATTGACGCCCATCTTCAGCTGGCCTATGCGTTCGAGATGCTCAAGAAAAAGGAGCAGGTGAAGCAGGTTCTGGAAAACGCTATTCAAATAGCGCCGGAAGATGCAGAGGTTTTAAACTACCTGGGGTATTTTTATGCTGAAAACGACATGGAGCTGGAAAAGGCCCTGCAATTTATTGAAAAAGCCCTGGAAAAGAAGCCGGAAAGCGGGGCTTATCTTGACAGCATGGGCTGGGTTCTTTTTAAAATGGGCAAGTTCGAGAAGTCCCTGGAATACCTTCTGCAGGCCGCGGAAAAAATGCCGGATGATCCGGTTATCCTTGAACATGTGGGCGATGCGCATGAAAAGCTGGGAAATAGAGAAAAAGCTGTTGAGTACTGGAAAAAAAGCCTGAGTAAAAGCGAAGACAAGGAAAGATTGAAGCAAAAGATAGATTCTGCAGGGCATCCTGAACAGTAAGCCTTGAACATCATGGTCGATGCGGAGAAATATTCCATTGGTCGGACACTTATCTCACGGGCTGAGATACGGAATCGCATCAGACTGATGGCCAGGGACATAAATAAGGATTATTCGCAAAAAAAACTCGTTGTCCTTGTTCTGCTGAAAGGAAGCTTTATTTTTGCAGCCGACCTCCTGAGAGCCATAAAAGTCGATTCAAGCATTGATTTTGTCAAAGTTGAGTCCTATGGAAGGTCGATGAAGCAAAAAAAGCTTATCTGGAGCTTTAAGATGACTGATGACATAGAAGGCAGGGACGTTCTTCTTATTGATGATATTTACGATTCCGGAAAAACTCTATATAATGTCATTAAGTATATCCGATCGTTCAAACCGGCGACGATCAAGGTGTGCGTTCTCCTGCAGAAAAGGAGAAATAAAAGATCGCGCACCCGGGTGCCTCTTGATTATAGAGGATTTACGGTTCCTGACGTCTTTGTTGTAGGTTACGGGCTGGATTTTGCCGGGAAATACAGAAATCTTCCGCATATTGCGGAAATCGTCCAGAAATGATTTTTGGCAAGAACTTAAAAAAGCTCCGTTTGTATGCCGGCTATAATCAAAGGCAGGTCGCGCAGAAGCTGGGAGTGTCCGTGAGCACAATATCCAGCTGGGAAAACGGCAAGAAGCTTCCGTATGGCAAAAACCTTCAGAAGGTCATTGATTTTTTCAGCATAACAGAGGCGGATATTTTTTCCGATAATATCGAAAAGATACTCCAGAAGCAGGATTTTATTGATTTTACCCACGAGCGGATCAAGATTAAGGATGGTATTTTTCTCATCGCCAAAGGAGATGCCCTTGTTTCACATGATGCCGCGTTGATCAGAAAGGCAGAGAAGATACTCAAAGCCCTCTTTGAATAAGACTCTTCATCAAAAAAGTAGAAAGTGAAAAATGAAAAGTTAAAAGTGCCTATCACGTGACCACGTTGGCACAGGTACGTGACTCACGTGGAAGTTTATGACCTGATATCTGTCACTTAGCGAAGCTTATTAGCCATGAAGTCGAACCATTTGACATTTGTCATTTGGAATTTACCCCCGATCTCCTACCCCCTTACCTCTTAACACTTATAATTCAACACTCAAAACTTGTCCTGCTTGCAGTGAGCTTGTCGAACTGAGCTAAGTCGAATGGCTCAAAATAAGTAGTGCTGTCCCCTGCAGTTTTGCTTTGTAAAACTAACACTGGGGACTAAAGGCGCACGGACATAACAATAGCCAGCCAAAGTCACAGAGGGTCTTGATAATAGTCTGCACAGGGTGCGAGCCTGTATTATTCCTCTGTGGTTGAATTTATAATAACCAGCGGAGAGTTCCTTAATTTTTTACTGAAAAAACTTCTGCAAAAATTCCTGCCTTCGCTGATTGCTGACGGACTTTGACTGAATGATGGCGTTGAAAGCGGCTTTGACATCTTTTTCTTCGTACGTTTTTAAAAGAAAAATAATATATTGAATAGCGGCGGTATCATATTTTTTATAGATGATC
>JAFGJP010000178.1 GCA_016929035.1 Candidatus Auribacterota bacterium
CCTTTTGCGGAAATGATCCGTGTGCCTGAGACGATTTCGGCTGGATGTCACTTTGTTATATTTCTCTTCAGCGTGAAGCATTTCGTGATAGACAATAAATTTGACAAAAATCTCAGGAACCTCTCTGCGGTCAAGCCTCGAAGAAATAAAGATCGTATCCGCGTCTTCCCGGTAATAGCCAAGGTTGATATACCTGACTTTTCTCTTCTTCCGAATCCTTTTTCCAAAGCTAATCTTCGAGCAGATCTCCCCTCCAAAATACTCCCTGTTGACTTCATGAAACACTCTTCTGAGATCAAAATATTTCCCTTGCGGCCTCAGAGCCGCTCGGTCATTCCGGCTCTTTCCGGGAAGAGGGAAGTCACGGATGAAGTCATTGATGGTCCTGCGATACGCCTTCTCAGGACGGCCAAGAAAATGAACCAGTGCTTTTTTTACATCCTTTCCGGCATGAAGGAACATCCAGTGGATTCGAAGATTCACCAATCCTTTTTTTCGCGACACGCTTATCATTGTTGTCCGGTTGTCCGTAATTTTTACTTCCAAGGGAAAAGGCACATGAAGCTCGATAGCGTCCTTCAACGCCTCCATTTCGACTTCCGGAAACACCATCTGCATCGCCTGCATGTTATTCTGCCGGTCCATATTTTCTCTTAAGCTCTTTGATCTGGTCTTTGATGTCAGAAAGAAAGGAGCGAAGCCCTGTGACCCTGCTGATGATAAGCTTATTGAATGTCTCCTCGTCTGCATCTTCGTTGACTTTGAACGCTTCCATAAAATCTTCATGCGCCTTTTTTTCTTCCTTCATGACAAAATAGATGCTTCCTCTCGTGAAGTAGTTCTTCCCACCGGTCTTGAACGCTTCCTTGATCTCCTGGATCGCTTTTTCATGAAGCCCCATATCGCGGAGGATATTGGCCCTCAGCTCCAGTACAACGTCATGCTTTTCGATCTCGAGGGCCTGCGACGTATATTCCAGCGCCTCTTCCAGCATGTCCTTATAGTAATACGTCGAAGCGATCAGGTAGTATGTCCACATGTATTCCGGATTGAACTTGACTGATTTTTCAAAGTCATCCAAGGCCTCGTCATATTCTTTTTTTTCCTTATGGCAACGGCCCCTTTCCCTGTAGGCGATCGAATTGTCCGGATCAAACTCAATGGCCTTTGAAAAATCATTAATGGCTTCGTCATAATCTCCCAGGTTAATGTAAGCAAGCCCTCTCTCTATGTAAGCCGTTGAATCCTCGGGGCTGAGCTTGATGACCTGAGAAAAATCCTTGATGGCAGGAGTCAGTTTTTTTTCAAAGTAGCGGTAAATATAGCCCCTCTCAAAGAACCCTTTAGGATCTTCGGGATAGCGGCTGATATAATTTGTTATTGTCTTAACGGCCATCTCGTAATTTTTCATCTGCGTATAAACACGGTCCTTGGCGTAGTAGCCGAGAAATTCTTCGGGCTCGAGCTCGATATAACGGTTGAAATCCTCTATTGATTTTTCAAACTGTTCGGCTTTTTTATAAAGCTTTGCCCGGCCGAGATAAGCCTCGGCCGAATCAGGCGACTGCTTGATAATCCTCGAATAGATCTCTATGGCTTTTCCCGTATCTGGCTCACGGCGAGCCTGCTCCCAAAGCTCATCCAGGGTTTCCGCAAAAACAGAAAAGCAAACAAAAAAGAACGCAACAGAAAAACAAATAAATATCCTTCTCATGTCCGACCTCTTGTTGAAATTCATTGAACAGCGTCAGAAAACTCACGTCTTCATCAATAACCTTACATTCCTTATCAAAATAAGAATGCCTACAGCAACGAATAGTACAGGGATAATCTTCACATTTTCCCTGAGCCTCTGGATCAATCCGATGAAAAGAAAGACAGAACCGACAAAAAGCCAGAACCCCTGGTGCTTGAGGCCAAAAAGGATCCTTGTCAGCTGGACGCTGAAAACAATCACGCCGACCCCTATCAGCGGTACGCTCGGATGGAACTCAAGGAACCAGCAAAAACCCACCCAGATGAAAAAAAGCGCAAGCCCTATTCCCTCAATCCTTTTTCCCGCATTCTCACCGGATTCCTGAAATTTGACTTTGACCATAAATGCCCTCCTAATTTTTCTGTAAAAATTCCTCGATCTCCTGTCTGTATTTCTCTAATACCACATGCCTCCTGACCTTCTGCGTGCTTGTCAGCATCCCGTTTTCTGCTGTAAAGACAGGCAGGACAAGATGCCTTAAAGGACGCTGAAACTCCTCAAAGCCCTCTGTCAGATAGCGGATTTCACGGCTTAGAAGAGAGGCAAGTTCTTCTTCCGTGTGGGCGGCCGCTTTTTCCGTGCTGACATTGATGACAACGCTGCAACGCTTGCATCCATCTCCTACGATGACAGCCTGCTCGATGTAGGAAGAGCTCTTGATCCTTTCTTCAATAAACTCCGGGCAGAACTTTTCTCCGCCTGTCAGACAAATAAGATTTTTCTTTCTCCCGGCAAGAACGAGATAAGAATCCCCGTCCAGATAGCCCAGATCTCCCGTACACAGCCATCCGTCCTTGAGCACATGACGAGTTTCTTCCTCAAGATCCCAGTATCCCTTCATCACACACGGGCCTTTGACGAGAAGCTCTCCATGGATGTTTTTTGCCCTCCTCCCCGTGTCGTCTTCAAAGCAGTAGCCCCCGTCAAACGTCTCGCTCATCCAGGGAATGATCTTCCCGGACGTGCCCATTTTAAAATCATGCGGAGCGTTGATGCTGATGACAGGAGAGGCTTCTGTCAGGCCATACCCCTGATACATGGGAAGATCAATGCTGAAAAAAAACTGCTGCAGCGAAACATCCAGCGGAGCGCCGCCGCCGATAAAATAGCGAATGCGCCCGCCAAGACTGTCCTTGACTTTTTGAAACACAATTCTCCGAAAAAGCGAATACAGAAGTCTCAGCCATCGTCTACGGCTTTCCCTGCCTCCTTCATGGTATCGCAGGCAGACCTTCCGGGCGAGATGAAAGATCTTTTTCTGAAGGGAAGACTTCTTTTCTATCGAAGATTCGATACCCCTTTTCAGCATTTCGGCAAGCCTGGGAATGCTGAGGATGATCGTTGGATGAAAAAGAGCAATATCTTTGAGAAACGTGGATTTATCCTGCGGTATACAAATGCATCCGCCGACGTGAAGCATGGTAAAGACCTCCGCTGTAAGGGCAAAGCTGTGCCAGTACGGTAAAATAGACATAACCGCATCGTCTTTCTTCATACGGATATATTCTGCGCTGGTCTTTGCATTAACATGGATATTCCTGTGCGTCAGAATGACTCCCTTGGACCGTCCGGTGGAGCCGGAAGTATAGATCAGGAAGGCCGCATCGTCAGGCTCCGGCTCGCAGAAAATTTCATCAGACACAGAGGGACTTTTTTCAGCCAGCACCTTGTCGAAGCTTATTATGGCGAACTTATTTTGACTCTGAAGAGAAGATATCTTTTTTTCGAGAGAACTGCCGCACAGGACAACTTTTGAACCCGAGTCAAGCAGGATATATTCAAGCTCATCGCTCTTGAGAGTCTCGCAAACAGGAACAGCGATACCACCGCTCATCCATATGCTGAAAAAAGAAATAATGCTCTCCGGACACTTCTCAGCGATAACAGCGACTCTGTCATTCTGCGACACGCCCTTCGATCTCAGAAAATGAGCCATCGCGCGAGCAGAGAGGCAGAATTCCTTTCCGCTGATCTCTCTCCGGCCGCCGTTGATATATCCCCTGATAAACGTGTCTTCCCTCTTCATAAGGTCATGGAGGAAAACAGGCAGAGTTTCTTTATTCACGGTTTGCCCCTTTTAATACACGATCTTATATCCCGAAGAAGAAGGCTTTCTCATCTTCAGAATTTGTTCCCATGTATGAGAATACCCTTTCTCAACGTTCCACAGTCCGCGCTTCTGCAGTCTTGCCTCTTCTTCATAGCCGATAAAGATCTGCTTTTTTTCGCACTCACTGTAAAAATGAACAAGCGCGTATCCGGCTTTGAGCAGAGTTGCGTTGGTGAAAACATAGTCCCGGCCTCCGATTTCTTCGAAAACCCAATTTTCATCTTTCTCTGCATCAGCCGGCCAGGGAACATAGACATAAGCCAGCTTCCGGCCATACTTGTCCTTGTGCCCCTGATACACGTAATGCCTGTCAAATCTCAGAAGGATCTTGCCTGAACAGGCAGACTTTTTAAAAATATCTTGAAGGAATTTCCTGGAAGAATATCCGAGTTCGATTATTTCTTCTTTGGATATTTCCCACTTCCGGCTGTCCCAGAGCATCTTGTTCCCGTCGTAAATCTCCGGAGCGTCAATACCGATAAGCCGAACCCTTTTCCCGTCATGGATCCTTATTGTATCTCCGTCGATGACTGTTTTGAAGTAGGCTTCTTCTGCAACAGCATGACGAATAAAAAAAAAGGAAAGTAAAAAAAGGAAAGCAACTTTACATACAGATTTACAGCATGTCGTCATACTCTTTCAAAATAACATAACACAAAAAGAAGTCAAAGAGAAATCAGTCTGATGAAAGAAAGCTTGAAAATTATAACGAATCTCTCCGGGCTTCCACCAAAGGCGGATCCGCCTTCGGCGGAAAAGCCCGGATTCTCTATAAAAGACCTCTCTTGGTAACCTATCGCAAAATCTCTTCGACATTTTTGCGACACTCAGCGGGATAATCTTCTGCGCTTTTATCCCCGGCTTAAAGCCTTCGACTGAGTTTATCCTGATCCTATCGAAGGGCTCAGGACAAGCAGCCGGGGAATTCGCGTATCGATTAAACGTATCTCAGGGGGAAAGCATATATTCAATAATGACTTCAACATCGCCCGCGCTTGTCGCATCAGATGTGCGGCTCTCTTTCTCATCCGCCTCCGGGGATATTCCCTCCAGGGAAATCTCTTCTCTTTCTTTCATATGCGATTCCAGCTCCGGAAGGCTCTCCCTGTCCAGCCAGCCGGTGATAACGCCTGATCCCTCTTCATGGATGACATCCCTTGCCTGCAGATCGTCAAGCATTTCTGCGAGAACCTGAATACAGCCGGCATTTTTTATCAAAACCCTGTAAATCACTTTATTTTCCATGATCCCGAGAGCCTGCATTTTTTCACGCTGAGCGGCTTCGTTAACTTCATAGGCATATCGCTCTTCCTCAGGTGATTTCTCAAGGAGAGGCACCTCGCTGGGCAAGGCATGAATCTGCTCCTGGCGGCTTTCGTCCAAAAAAATCTCCTTCCCTTCCTTGAAAGCTTCCTCCTTCTCCCCTTCAGAAAAAGCGGCTGTCTCTTTGGCAAAAGCTTTTCTTTTAAGCGGAGGCTCTTTTTTTGCCAGATGACCGACATCGCCCTTTTCCTTATCCTGTATCGATTCATCCTTCGCCTTCAGGGCAATAGAAGGAAGGCTCTTCTCTTCAAGCTCGCGATCGGCGCGATGCCTTGTCGGCTCTTCTCTTTCAGAGAACGCCGCTTTCAGCTCCCTCTTTTTTTCTTCTGCCGGAGCTTGTTCCAGAGACACAGGTGCCTCCAAGTCCTTGTCAGAAACGCAGACCTTTTCAGTCTGGAGAGGCTTTTTCCCGTTAACTTTCTGGGAAAGTAGAAACGACTTTTCCTTTTCTCCGGAATAATGCTGGAAAACGGCCACAAGGATCATCAGAAATCCCGCGGCAAGAGCCAGCCTCGGAAGAAGGATAAAGGACAGCGGCCTTTTTCCCTTCTTCAGACGGCGGATGATCTCTCCTGACATGCCTTCCGGAACCGTGACTTTTGAAAGGCCTTTCATGTCCTGCTCGAGCATGAGCAGGTCTTCGTAGTAGCTCCGGCATTCTTCGCATTTCTCCAGATGCTTTCTCAGCGTATCTTCTTCCTCTTTTTCCAGCATCTTATCGATGTATAGGGAAATTTTTTCTTTATCATGTGCTTTCATATTCATCTCTTTTTTTAAACAGGATAGACCGAAGACTTTCTCTTCCCCGGCTTATCCTTGATTTCACCGTCCCGATATCAATTTCCAGAACCTCGCTGATATCTTCGTAAGACATCCCTTCCAGGTCTCTCAAGATCAGCGGGGTCTTATAAATGTCCTTAATGCCGGCGATCGCCTTCTGGAGCATCTCAAATCGTTCCTTTTTTTCCATCTCGTTATAGGGAACATGGCTTCTGTCAGGTATATCGTATTCTTTCTGATCTGAAATTTCATTTTTCCCGGGATTTCTGACCTCTCTCAAATAAAGGACCTTGCTATGCTTTTTTCTCCTGTGATATTCATGAATAGCCCTGTTGACGGCAACCCGGTAAAGCCAGGTCTTAAAGCTCGATCTCATCTGAAAGGACCTTATACCATTAAACAGGCTTATAAAGATCTCCTGGGAACATTCCTTTGCTTCATCAAAATCATTCAGGTGCCTGTAAGCCAGGTTGAACACGAAATTCTGATATTTCGTAATGAGTGTGTTCATTGCGCGTTCATCACCTTTTTTTGCCTGCATGACCAGAGATTCATCCTGAGCTGCAGAATCTTTTGCATTTTCATCCATGATTTTTAGTCTGCTCCGGACTTAAGAAAGTTCCCAGATATATGCGTTGCTGCCAGCGAACAGCCGGCATGTAACAACCACATAAAATTTCCAATTTTTGAATCTCCTAACCTTTTCCTTGAGTCTTGTGTCTGTTACAGCTTTTCCCTTCCGTACTTATCCTCAAACCGCCTGATATCATCTTCGCCGATATAATCTCCCAGCTGGACCTCGATGATCTCGAGAGCCTTTTTCCCGGGATTCTGCAGCTGGTGAAGAGATTTGACCGGAACAAAAGTGCTTTCTCCTTCCTGAAGAAGAACGACTTCCTCTCCAATCCGCACCTTCGCTATTCCCCGGATAACGACCCAGTGCTCTGAACGGCTGTTGTGAAGCTGCAGGCTCAGAGATTCGCCCGGGTTGACGACAAGCCTTTTTATTTTATATCGAGGTCCGCTCTCAAGAATCGTATAGCTGCCCCATGGCCTATAGGATGTTGTCCTTTCTACCGCCTCCTTGCGGCCCTTTTTGTTCAGCTGAGACACGATTTTTTTGACCTTGGAGACATCTTTGTTGCTTGAAACAAAAACAACATCATCGCTTCCGACAACTGTCACGTCGCTCATTCCCGAACAGGCGATAAGGCCCTTTTCGCATATAACGAGCGAGCTTCTCATATCCGTAGCCACGACGTCACCTATAAAGACATTCTGGTCTTTGTCCTTCGGGCAGGATTTATAGAACACATTCCAGTCATTGATGTCAAGAAGCCGAAAAGGGGCCGGCACAAGAACAAGATGCGCTTCTTTTTCCAGAATGGCGCGATCGATCGAAACAGAGGGGACTCTTTTCAAGGAAGCGCTCAAGGCATCGCTTCCCGATAGTTCGGCCGAACGTAAAATTTTGAAGATATCCGGCACAAATTTCTTGAACGCCTGCAAAATGGTCTCTACCTGAAAAAGAAGCATGCCGGTATTCCAGTACCAGGATTCATCCCGCACAAACTCCGTCACCTTCTCTTCGGATGGCTTTTCTATGAACTTTTCTATGTCAAATGCCGGCTCGCTTTTTTCCTGCGAAGAAAAAAAACGCTTTCCTTTTTTTATGTACCCGTAATCCGTGAGAGGCATAAGAGGCCTGACGCCGAAGATCACGATCTTGCCTTTCTTCGCGTAGCGGCACGCGCTTTTTATAAAAGCGCTGAACTTCTGCGCTTCCCTGATATGCTGGTCTGACGGGCAGACAAGAACAATATCTTTTTCGCCTGCTTCTTTCTGTTTCAGTATCCGGAAAACCGAGAGAAGCAGGGCAGGCGCCGTGTTGCGGGCCAAGGGTTCTATAATAATGTTTTCTTCAGGGATGGAGAATTCCTGAAGGACTTTTCTTACAGTGAAAAAATAGTCCTTTCCCGTCGACACGAAAATCTCCTCAGGCTTTGAAACGAGCAGGGCCCTCTTCACGGCCTGATAAAAAAAAGACTTCGCATTAATCTCCATAAACTGCTTCGGAAAGTCTTTACGTGAAAGAGGCCAAAGGCCTTCTCCTTTTCCCCCTGCAAGAATAATCACTTTCATAGGCTCTCCTTAATGTCCTCTTCTTTCATATGCTTCCCCTGCGTCCTTCGGGATTCAAGGTCATTGCCGGCAAAACGCCACGACGTCTCGATCATCACTCTCATATCGGCTTTCGGCTCCCATGAAAGGACCTTTTTTGCCCTTGAGAAATCGGCGACAAGCCTCGCCGGATCCCCTGGACGCCGGACCGCCACCCTGACCGGAATTTCTCTTTGCGTTATTTTTTCAGCCAGACGGATAATCTCTTTCACAGAATATCCTTTTCCGCTTCCAAGGTTGAAGATCCCGGCAGCCTTTTTCTCTCTCAGGGCGCCAAGCGCAAGATAGTGTGCCTCGCACAGGTCACAGACATAAATAAAATCCCTGACGCATGTCCCGTCGGCCGTCGGATAATCATCTCCAAAAATGCACAGTTCCTTCTGCACCCCGAGGACCGAGGAAATAATATTGGGTACCAAATGCGTTTCCTGAGGATGCTTTTCTCCGATTTCAGCAGATGGGTGTGCGCCGGCGGCATTGAAATACCTGAGAGAGACCACCGGAAGGCCAAACCGTCTTGACGCATCGTTAAGCATGCATTCACAGACCAGTTTCGTCTGCCCGTAAGGATTGACCGGGCGAAGAAGAGATTCCTCCCGGATGGGAATATGTTCTGGTTCCCCGTACACGGCTGCTGTGGAAGAAAAAATAAAACCTTTCACTGAATGACTCACGCATTCCTTGAGAAGGTTCAGGCAGCCCAGAATGTTGTTCTCATAATATTCCAGCGGCTTTTCCAGGGATTCAGTGACGATGCTTTGAGCGGCAAAATGCATAACATATTGTATGGGAAATTGTTGAAAAAGACGCGCAACATCCTGCGGGTTTCGCAGATCTCCCTTGAAAAAAGGGACATCATGAGGGACGAATTCACGGTATCCCGTAGAGAGGTTATCAAGAACAACGGGCTTTTCCTCTTTCTCGATGAGATAGCGTGCCATATGAGAGCCAATATAACCGGCTCCCCCTGTGACAAGTATGTTTCCAGGACCAGCCATCAGTCGGATTGACAATCTGTCATGTTACCCTGTTTTATCGCAAGAACTTTTTTTAGTGCACGAGTTTATGAATTGATTGATTTTAAAGCATTATAATCTTATTATTGCATAAAAACATAAAATAAAATACAATCAACTAAAATAAACGTTCAACAAAATTTTTTTTATAAATGGAATCCCAGCCAAAAACAACTTTTTTGAGAGACCTTCTTGTTATTATTTTTATATTTGCTCTTCTTCTTGCGCTCATCGTCGGAGGAACTGTCCTGATCTTCAAAAATTTCGTTAAAACTCATAAAGAGCCCCTGGTCGAGACAGTGAAGCCGTCTTCGGAAGAGCCCGGCTTTTTGGAAGAAGGGATACCTCAAGCGCCTCTTGCGGCGCCGGAATCTCCTTCAGAAGAGATCAAAAAAATGCAGATGGAAAAAGAGCCTTCCCCTGAAGAGGAAGAGGCACCATCTACGGAAGAGCAAGAAGCCTCTCTTCCTGAAGAGGCGATTCAAAGCCCAATGGAACCTGCTCCTTTGCCAGCCACGGAAAAGGACGTGGATGAAACCGCTCCTCAGCCGGTGGAAGACGTTTTTACGCCTACTGAAGAAATAGATATCCCGTCTTCACCGGATGACGTCCGCGCACCGGACAGAAGCATGCCTGACGTTCCCGAAGAATCTTCCGGGCAAAAGACAAAAAAAGATTTCATGGAGGCAGTATCTGATCTGGGCGCTTCTCCTTCGGACACAGCACAGCCGCCTGCCGCACCTGTCCAGGAACAGCAGGACAAGATCACTATCATCCACCTGAAGAACGGCCATCAGCTGGAAGGCCGGATCATCCAGCAAAAGGACGATCTGACCGTACTTGAATACGAAGGAGCAACGGTCGAGATCAGGCAGGAAGAAATCGATAATATCGAACACATCACCCTGAAGGAATACGAAAAGCGGCTCGATATCAGCAGGGAGATCATCGCACCGGAATTCGTGTCCGGGCAGGAAGTCATTGTCGTCACCTACGACGA
>JAFGJP010000179.1 GCA_016929035.1 Candidatus Auribacterota bacterium
AATTTTTTTCTTTTGATGCTTTTCTTATTCGATAGGCTTTGAAAAGTGAATAAAAAAAGTTAGCTACAAAAAAAAACAACAGCGCTGCAAACCAGAGACTCTCTATGCCCTGTCCTTTTAAAAACTTTGTATATTCACGCGTTAGACCACACCCGGGACAAAATCCGAGAAAGCGTTCTACAGGGCAGGACCACATGGCAATCGAAATACTCGATTCAGCCTTGATAAGTGCCGCAATCGTCCAGAGAATAAACGGAAAATTGTATCCTATGAGAATATAAAGACTTCTAAAATCTTTTTTATTTCTCGAGGTCGTTCCCGTTGGCATCCTTCATTTTTCCCGTGGCAATCAGAATAAGGTCAATAAGCCACCAAATACCACAGCCGCCACCGGTAATAAGCTTGACAACGCCAAGGCCTATGTATCCCAGGTAAAAACGGTCAACGCCAAGGCCACCAACAAAGATAGACAGCAGCAAAGCAACCATCCATTTTTTCTTTTCCATTTATCCCTCCTTTGTAAGGTGATTTATGATTTCCCCATAGATTAAGTTCAAATCACGATATTTTCAAGTAAAAATGTTCGTTTTTTTGAATCTTAGTAAAATCTATATACATATATCCTAAACAAATTTTTTCCGTGTCCTCTGCGGCTAATAAGCTTCGCCCGGCGATAGGTGTTAGGTCATAGGTGATTGATGAAAAAAATTTGAAGTTTAAGATTAAAGTGTATCAGGGCAACAGAGTATCAGGCAGTGGGTATCAGAATATCAGGTTATCATGTTTTTTTCCTGATATACTGGTCCCCTGATTTCCTGCCTCCTGGTCTCCTGATAATCTGATGTTCTGCTTTTATCAGTTTACTCAAATTTATACAGCGTCGTCGACCAGGAAGAGATCTTTCTTGTGCCCTTGAAAAGACAGCCCCTGTTTTTATAAACCACACTGCTGAGACGGAGCAGGTATTCATAGCCCGTATAGTTATCCTTCTCTGAAGAAAAAAAGGAGAGCATGCTGTCTTCAACAATGACAAATGTTCCGTTGAACGTCCCGATAGCCGGGTTATTCGACTTCCATGTCGTCAGCTCACCGTATTTTTCAAAAGGCAGGATCTCATAGCTGTTGTGAAACTCTGTACGATTTCCTTCCAGCAACCTCATCTGGCTGTCGTAGAACCAAAACTTTTCCGTATGCGTGATAATCGACTTTCCCTCAAGAGGGATTTTGTTCCCGTTCTCATCAAAAAAAAAGCCCTCGGCCGTCCAGCTCCCCTCCTGAAAAAGAAATGTATGTTTAAAAGGCATAAGACATCGGCAAAGCTTTTTTATTTAATCGACCGTGAACCCGACTTTTATCGTGACCTGCCAGTAAGCGACTTTTCCATCTTCAATATACCCTCTTGTCTCGATAACCTGGAACCAGCGCATGTTCCTGATGGTTTGCGATGCATGGCTGACAGCGTTCTGCACAGCCTCTTCAATGCTGTTTTTTGATGACCCGGTCAACTCGACCAGCTTATAGACATGTTCATTCATCTGTTTTCCTCCCTTATTGTCTCAGCCTCTTCTCCAAAACATCGACAAATGTTCTCAAGACTTTTATACGGGCATAAAGCTTAGAGTTGGCTTCAACGATAGTCCATGGAGCATGAGGAGTGCTTGTCCTGAAAAGCATCTCATCTACAGCCTGCTTGTAGTCTTTCCACTTTTTCCTGTTCCTCCAGTCTTCATCAGTGATCTTCCACTTTTTGTGCGGGGTTTTTTCCCTGGACCTGAAACGCCTCAGCTGCTCATCAGGATCAATGTGAAGCCAGAACTTGATGATGGCCGTACCAAAATTGGCCAAGTGATGCTCCATCTCGTTGATCTCGCGATAAGCTCTTTTCCATTCGTCTTCGCTGCAAAAATTCTCCACTTTCTCGACAAGAACACGGCCATACCATGACCTGTCAAAAATATGAATGTGGCCGGCCTTGGGTATCTTTGTCCAAAACCGCCACAGATAATGATGGCTTTTTTCAATATCATTCGGCGCAGCAATCGGCACGACCTCGTAGCCTCTTGGATCCATGCCCTGGATCAGCCTTTTGATATTCCCGCCTTTCCCGGCAGCATCCCATCCCTGATAAATAACTATCACCGGCACCCTTTTCATGTAGATGTCATGTTCGAGATTTCTTATTTTTTCCTGATATTTTTTCAGCTCTTTCTCATATTCGCTGCGCGTAAGACTAAGAGAAAGGTCCGATTTGTCCAGAATGGACTCTGTCATGCTTCGAAGCATGACAGCCGATCTCTTTAAACGGCTTTTTTTCTTCACGCTCTTCGAGAGAGATTCGATCTTCTGCTCAATGACCCTGACAAATGTATGAAAAATCCGGGCTGTCGCGTGGCGTCTGTCATGCGCTTCTATAACGGTCCACGGAGCATGGCTCGTGTCCGTTTCTGCCAGCATGTCCTCTGTTGCCTGATAATATTTCTTATACTGGCGGTGATGTCTCCAGTCTTCTTTTGTGACTTTCCAGGAAGTCGAAGAATTGCTTAAGAGTTTTTTAAATCTCTTTTTCTGCTCCTTTTTGCTGATGTGAAGAAAAAACTTGATGATGACCGTGCCGTCATCCGAGAGCTGTTTTTCAAAAGAGTTGATCTCCTCGTATGACCGCAGCCAGTCCTTCTTTTTGATAAGCTTATCCACTCTCTCAACAAGAACACGTCCGTACCATGATCTGTCAAAAATAGCTATCCGCCCTTTTCCCGGCGTCCTGGTCCAAAACCTCCACAGGAAGGGTCTGAGCCTTTCTTCTTCATTCGGCGGGTTCGTGGGGTGAACAGTGAATCCTCTTGGATCCAGAGAAAGAAGCAGCTTGTTGATGAGCGTCCCCTTTCCCGCAGCATCCCACCCTTCGAAAACGACAATGACCGGAATATTCAGAGACCTCGCGAGTCTCTGAAGCTCCCCTATTTTTAATTCCAGAGAAGACATCGCCTTCTTAAAGGCTTCTTTTTTCAACTTCCTGCTCAGATCGACTTTTTCCAGCATATGCCCTCGGATCATGTGTAATTTAGAGTGTTTTTGCTTTCGCAATCCGGACAGAAACCATGCGTAAATTCAGCTTCTGAATGTAACTTGATAAAATCTTCAATAGGAACCCATTTCCCTGATACGTAAACTCTCTTGCATCTTGAACATACGCGCAAAACACCCTCAAGATACTTGAT
>JAFGJP010000180.1 GCA_016929035.1 Candidatus Auribacterota bacterium
AGCCGAGGACTTGGACGGCCAGGTCCTTTTAAAACCTGTTGTCGACCCGAATCTCTGCATCGGGTGCGGCATCTGCCAGAACGTCTGTCCGGCCAGGCCGGTCAGGGCCATCCGCGTCGATCCGGAATCAGCGGATAGAACGTAATAAATTTGAAGTTAAAAGTGCGCTAAAATGCTTAAAGTTAAGGAACGCTTCGCTAAATGATTTATATTGAATTCCTGTTAAACTTTAAATTTAGGCACTTTAAACTTTAGTACACTTTAGGCACTTCTCCTGATAATTTCCTTGCTCCACTTCTTTAGCTGATATAGTATTTATATAGACAGGATTTGGAAAAAGGAGTTAGATATGTTTCATTTCGGTGCAGGAGAACTTGTTCTTATCTTTCTTATTGTTCTCCTTCTTTTCGGTGCCAAGAGGCTGCCGGAGATCGCCCGTTCTCTTGGCAAAGCTATCCGGGAGTTCAAGAAAGCCGGTAAGGATATCCAGGACGATAGCGATGGTAAAGAAAATAAAGACTCCCAGGACAAAACCCCATAAAACGCCGACTTTCCCTGATGCAAGAAAAGAAGCAGACTTTTCTCGATCACCTTGAAGAACTCCGGTACAGAATACTCATGTGCCTTGCCATTGCGCTTTTCGCTTCAATAGGATTTTATTTTCTCGTTCCTTCTTTTCTTCCCCGTTTTACGAATCCTGTCGGGAAGCTTGTTTTCTTGTCTCCGGCAGAAGCTTTCACGTCGCGCCTTTTGCTGGCCTTTTACGGCGGAATATTTCTTTCTTCGCCCTTTATCCTTTTTCAGCTTTGGCGATTTCTTTCTGAAGGGCTCTATCAGGGAGAAAAGAAATCATTTCTTTTTTTTCTCATCAGCTCAACAATTCTTTTTTTTTCCGGATCTTTTATTGGATACTTTATTGTTCTCCCCATCGGCTTAAGGTTTCTGATGGCTTTTGGAAGCGAATCCCTTGTTCCCATGATCAGCATCAGCCGCTATATCTCTTTTACCGCTGCTTTTGTTCTTGTTTTCGGAGCCATATTTCAGCTGCCCCTTGTTATTCTTTTTCTGACCAGGATAGGGATCGTCACGCCTGATTACCTTTCTGCCAAAAGGAGAGAAGCCGTTATCGGGATTTTTATTTTTGCCGCTCTTTTTACCCCGCCTGATGTCATGACGCAGGTCCTTCTCGCTCTACCGATGTGGCTTCTCTATGAGATCAGCATCATCTTTTCCAGAATGGCTTTTAAAGAGAAAAAATAAAAGTGAAAAACAGGATACACGATGCAAGATGCAGGATACAAGATGGCAGGAGCGTTGATGTGCAGAGATTATAGGTATAACCATGAGGGAGATGAAGTAGAGAAATAACTGTAGAGGCTCAAGATTTTATGTCCAAGTAAAAAATCATAGAAAATTGTCGTCCCTGCGAAGGCAGTGATTTAAGTATCTACAGGTTTTGATTTTCTTTTTAATGCTTTTATTTTATCGTGTATCCTGCATCGTGTATCCGATATCTGATGCTTTTTACATCATTTGTGCAATAGGGTCTATCTTATTTCAAAAAATTGCGGTATAATAAACACTAATTTGTATTGAATAATTGTAATTAAAAAATTTTTTTACATAGATGGGAGGTCACCTGATGGAGCGCTATATCTGCATCCACGGACATTTTTATCAGCCCCCGAGAGAAAATCCCTGGCTAGAAGCCGTCGAGCTTCAGGATTCGGCTTATCCTTATCATGACTGGAATCAAAGGATCACTTCGGAGTGTTATGCTCCGAACGCCTCATCGAGAATACTGGATGAAAAAGCAAGGGTCATGAATATCATCAACAATTACTCAAAAATGAGCTTTGACTTTGGCCCTACTCTTCTCTCGTGGATGGAAGACAACGATCCGGAAACCTATTCAGCGATACTCGAAGCTGACAGGAAAAGCCGTAAAAACTTTTCAGGTCGCGGCTCAGCCATGGCTCAGCCTTACAACCACATGATCATGCCGCTCGCCAATACCCGTGACAAGCGCACACAGATCATCTGGGGCATAGAAGATTTCAAGTACCGTTTTGGAAGAGACCCTGAAGGCATGTGGCTTCCGGAAACAGCCGTTGACCTGGAAACGCTGGACATTATGGCCGAGATGGGGATACGGTTTATTATCCTGGCTCCTCACCAGGCTGGAAGGACGCGGAAAATAGGCGAGAAAAAGTGGAAAAAAGCTGATGGCGGACAGGTCGATCCCAAGATGCCTTATGCGTGTCTTCTGCCGTCAAGGCGTCATATCAATGTTTTCTTTTATGATGGTCCGGTCTCTCATGACACGGCTTTTGCCGGCCTTCTCAACGACGGCGTCACCTTTTCCGGAAGACTGACCGGCCTTTTTTCAGATGAGGGTGAGGAAGCGCAGGTCGTACACATCGCGACCGATGGAGAGACTTACGGGCATCATCACCGCTTTGGCGAGATGGCTCTTTCTTACTGTCTTTTTCATATTGAGTCGAACGGCTCGGCCAAGCTGACGAATTACGGAGAATTTTTAAGCAAGCATCCTCCGATGTACGAAGTGGAGATCATTGAAAACAGCTCCTGGAGCTGCGCGCATGGAGTCGAAAGGTGGCGAAGCAACTGCGGATGCCGTCTGGGATTCCATTCAAAGTGGACTCAGGAGTGGCGAAAACCCCTTCGCGAAGCTCTTGACTGGCTGAGAGACATGGTCGCTCCTCTTTATGAAAAGGAGATGAGCAATTATTTTCAGGATCCGTGGAAGGCAAGGGATGAATATATCCGCGTTATTTTGAAAAGGTCAGACGAAAGCATCAGAAGTTTTTTACAGTCTTCCAGCCTTCGCGAGCTGAGCAAGGAAGAAGTGATAAAGTCTATCAAGTTTTTCGAGATGCAGCGCCATGCCATGCTGATGTACACAAGCTGCGGATGGTTTTTTGATGAGATATCGGGAATAGAGACGACCCAGATTCTGCAGTACGCGGCCCGGGTCATCCAGCTGGGGAGAGAGCTGACCGGCTATGACTTTGAGCCGCAGTTTGTTGAAATGCTGAGAAGCGCTCCAAGCAATATTGCCCAGCTGAAGAACGGAGAGGGTGTATGGGAAAACTATATCAGGCCGACAATCGTCGATCTTCTAAGGGTCGGAGCTCATTTTGGCGTGTCGTCTCTTTTTGAAGATTATCCCGAAGACAGCCAGATCTACTGCTACCACGCCAGAAGCGAGATGAATATCCGGGAGGAATCCGGCAGGCAGAAGCTCGCTATCGGCAGGGCTCATATTCTTTCCGAAATCACGCAGGAAGAGAAAAAAGTCTGCTTTGCTTTTCTCCACATGGGCGATCACAACATCAGCGGCGGGGTTCTGGAGGATACAGATGGCGATGTGCTGAAATCCATGCTGGACGATATGCAGGATGCTTTCAGCCGGAGCGACCTTACAGAAGTCGTCGGGCTTATCAATAAGCATTTCGGCTCACAGAGCTATACGATCTGGCATCTTTTCAAAGATGAGCAGAGAAAGGTCATGAATATAATCCTGGAGACG
>JAFGJP010000181.1 GCA_016929035.1 Candidatus Auribacterota bacterium
ACGACAAAATAAAATTTTTGTTAATTATAGCATGAAATATTGAATAGTAAAGAGAATACGACCGATCTTTGACTATTTGCAAGCTGCTCTTGATCAAACAGTTGAGTTGATATCAAAAATGCCGGCAGATATTTCACATAAAATGTTTTAATGCCTTGTGAAAACAGAACAGACTGCACAGCAGGCTCTATTCAGGCTGGTTGTCCTGCAGCCTGAAAGG
This sequence comes from Candidatus Auribacterota bacterium, assembly GCA_016929035.1. GTDB lineage: Bacteria > Auribacterota > JAFGBW01 > JAFGBW01 > JAFGJP01 > JAFGJP01. The sequence continues at coordinate 221 of JAFGJP010000181.1, forward strand.
ATCGGGACCCCAGAATAGAGTTTCTGTATCACTTGAGCTTTTCTTCGATGAGTCGATATCCGGGATCTCAAGATGATCCAGCTTAAGAGGAACTTCTTTGATATCCACGAAAGGGTTATCCTCGACAGCCTTCTCGGAGCTTGATGTCTTGAGCCCAGGAAGCCTTTGATGCCAGATGATGACAACAAAAATCAGCAGGATGATCAAAGCAGCTATTTTTTTGTGGTTTCCGTTATTCATAATTGACCAAAAGGTATTCATCCATCACCAGGACAGCTTTGATGGGATCTTTTTTGTTTTCCGGATGCTGATACGTCACGTCCTGGAAAGTAAAATATTTTTTTGCCCTCGACAGATTATTCATAAAAGTGGCAAGGTCCGTGTAATATCCCGTGACTTCAATTCGAAGAGGGAGCTTTTTATAGATGATTTTTGGTCCGAGCGTGATCTCTTCGGATATATCCTGCGGCTGAGGTTTCAGTGAGAGGATGGTCACATTTGTCTTTTTAGCCGTTTCATTGATGATCTGATACACCACGGGCTGTTCCTGCTCATGGATAAAAAGCTGCGAGATACGCTGAAGGAGAGATCCCTGAATAGAAACCTGCTTTTTCAAGTTTGGCTGATGCATCAGGGCGCGCTTGCCGTTAACAATCTTTATTTTCGTTATTTCGATTTTTTTCTGAAGGTCATAAATTTCTCTTCCTTTCGGTAAAACGATAAAAATCACGAAGGACACAGCGAAGGTCAGCACAAATAAGTTAAAAAGCTTTACCTGTTTCAGCGTCATCGGTTTTTATCCTTTGTACCGGCAATATGCGCAATGATCTCAAAGTGAGTAATCTGCGGATCAAGCACGTCTTTTTCCGTAAACGTGATATCCACGTTTCTGAAAATGGCGGAGTGGCTCAGCGAGACAATAAAATCGGTAATGATCTCTTCCTGGCGGCCTTCAGTATCAAGGACATATCCTGTTATCTGCAGAACATTGTTTTCCTGTCCGCCGCCGGCCATTTCTTTATGGATGCGGAGCGTCCAGACAACAAGCTTTTCCGGCGCAAGAAGAGAAATCTCTCTAAAAATATCCAGCCATTCGATGTCAGAAGCCTTTTTCAGCTCGTTAAACGCGACGAGAGTCCTGTTTTGATTCATCCGCTCTCCCTGAAGGATGAAGAAGTCCTTATAGTTGGTCACGAGATCCCGCCACTCTTTTTCCAGAAGATTAGCCTGGTCTCTCATGTTCAGCGCTTTTGTCAGGAGGACGATATATCCCGCAAGAAAGATGATGCCGATAAAAATCGTATACAGGCGCCTGAGAGAAAAAAGGATTTTATCCAGAGCACGGGGAGCTTCATAGATCTTTAAAACGCCGGGGTGCTCAGACTGGCAGACAAGTGCGCCCAGGAGGGGAGAAAACGATTTCAGGCTTTGTAAAAAAAGAGATTCTTTTTTCTTGTCCTGTAATGTGAGCGTAAAGTTTTTCCTGATGTCGAAAGACAGTATTCTTGTAGGGATTTTGAATTTGTCTTGAAAGTAGGCATCGATATTTTTGAGGTTTGTTCCGGGGCCTGATAGGAGGATCTCGTCGATTTTTTCTGTTCCGGACTCTGTTCTGTAAAACTTGAAAAATCTCTCTATTTCAGAAATAAATCCCTCTAAAAGAGGCTGAAGCATCTGGGTGATCGTCGAAGGCGGCAAAACAAGGGCGTACGCGCTTGACTCCGCTTCTCCCATGGGGATGCCGATATCTTTTTTTATGATTTCCGCTTCTTCCAGTGTCACGTTGACCGTTTTCCCGTCGACGATGGTCTCCCCGACAAGAACACGCGAGAAGTTTTCATCAGCCGTGGGTATTGTGCGCGAAGCTGTCAGAAATTTTTTATCGAGAATAACGACGTTGGTCAGAGAGTTGCCGATATGCATCACGGCAACGGTCTTATTGCTGATAGAGGCGTCTGAGATAAGAGCGGTTCCCCTGATGCCTTCCGCTTCGAGAGTGATGGAGGGAGTTTTATAACCGGTAAAAGAAAAATAATCGTGGTACTTTTTTATGACAGACGGGCTTGTGGCTGCGGCTGTAACGTTTGCTTTTGCGTTGTAGCGATAATCCGGCATCTTGTTCATCCGGTAGGCAAAAACAGCGGTTTCTTCATTCAGATGAGAATGCTCGATAATTTTCCATTTCACGGCCTCAAAAAGATGCGACCTTGATGCAGCAGGAAACGTGTAATTACGGATAATGATATCTGTGCCCTTGGCCAGAATAAAGATGTTATTCATGGAAAGCTGGCGATGGAAGATATCTGAAAGCTTTTCCTTGAGATAGATTTTTTTATCTTCCAGGCTTCTGACTTCCCGGGGGATGATTTCATCATAGAAGTCTTCGATTTCTATGATTCGTCCGATATTGGCAATGAGGACTTTTGCCGAGCTGGTTTCGATGTCGACGACAGCGATTTTTTTCATCCATAAGATCCTGAACAATAATGGTTACTCTACCGATTGCCTGAGCTACTGCTCATCACTATTAGAAACCCAAATAGGCTTTCCCTGCTGTATGACTTTACCCGTTTGGGGGTTGATGGACAAAATCTTGCCGTTTTTTTCCAATCCGACGGACCAGACGACGTAATAGGGGCCGGTCACAACATACTGATAGGGCGAATTTGTCGGGGAAAACGGATCAAGCATGACCTTATCGATCAGTTTTGGCGATGAGTTGAGAAGCTGATTCTGCCAGTCAGGCCCCATTTCGGGAAATTGCTGGTTATTGTGGATGGAAAAGGACTCAACGGCCGTCTGCAGGGTTCGCAGGTCTCCAAGAACTTTCGAGTACTGCGCTTCGTCTTTCATCCCCTTGAAACTGGGAAGGATAATGCCGACAAGTATGGCGATGACCGCCATAACGATCATGAGTTCGATTAACGTGAATCCGGGCAGAGATAAATGCCGGACAGTTTTCAGACGGCGCGGTCCTCGACCGGATCCGATGACGTTTTTTAAAGTGGTGAAGATTCTGCCAATTTTTGTAATCATTACAGGTATTATTATATCACTCTTCCTGGGACAAAAAAATCTTTTTGTTATCGCCTGATCCTGACGATCTGGAAAAGAGGGAGGATAAAAGAGGCCATGAGGAT
>JAFGJP010000182.1 GCA_016929035.1 Candidatus Auribacterota bacterium
CCCGGCCTCAGTATTGGATATGATCGATTCAGCAAGAGGAGATGTTATTCTGTCAATAAGCGTGTGATGCCATTTTCTCCAGGCATCGATGTTCCTCTGGCCGGATATGATGTGTCTGATGCCAGCCAAGGAGCCGATGATTCTTGCCGCGATATTTGCATGAAAGAGATAGGATTGAAGAACATGAGGCCTTTCCTGTTTTAAAATCTTATAGAGGCGGCAGAGCTTCCAGATGTGCCCTATGTGCTTGATCCCTAGAGCATAAGTCTTTATGTTGTATTCTCTTGCCGCTTGAGAAAGCGCACCGTCGCCTTTCAAAATGATCAGCGAGTTCTGAAAGCGGCCGGATGAATTCTTCAGGAAGGCCAGTATCATTTTCTCTGTTCCGCCCAGCTGAGAATCAGTCGTGAGATGCATGATTTTTATCCTGCTGCCGCTGTTTTTTTCTGTCTTCTGTTTTCTGACGTCTGTCATCTGTCGTTGATCCTCTGGTGCCATGTTTCAAGACAAAAGAGCATCCACAGCGCTCGTGAATAATCTTTTTCCTGACTGATGTGTTCATCCAGCATTTTTTGAATGGCCTTCTGATTGAAATAATCGTGTGTCAGTGTTCCCTGCGACATAAGCGTATCGCAGAGGCGTTCCCGGAGCTCGTTCCTGAACCAGAGCCCCACGGGGACTGAGAAGCCGTGCTTTTTTCTTTTTACAAGAGAGCCGGGCAGCCGTTTGGACGCGATTTTTTTTAAGATCCTTTTTCCTGAAAATTGACGCAGGTGTTCTTTGGCCGGTATGGCCAGGACCTTCTCTGCCAGAGAGTGATCAAGGAAGGGGACGCGTGCTTCCAGTCCAAAGGCCATGCTCATCATGTCGACCTTTTTCAGAAGATTGTAGGGAAGATAGTGCGTCAGGTCAAAAAGGCGCGCGCTGGAAAGAGGCTCACCCTGCTGGAAAACAGCCTCAAGGTCTTTCCATAGGGAACACATGTTCAGTGCCTGATGCAGTTCGGGCTTGATAATATCATAGACAGGGATGCTGGGTGATATCCATGTGTAAAAGACTTCGAAGTGAGGACGTCCGGAATTTTTCATGGCTTTTCCGATCAGCCTGAAGAGCTTTGAAGCAGAGTGAGCAAAGGTTCCTCCTTTTTTCAGAAGGCCTCTTGGTAAAAAGCGGATAAAGCGATCGAGGATAAGGTTGTTTTGAAGAGCAAGATAACTGTTGTATCCCATAAACAGCTCGTCCCCGCCTTCTCCGGCAAGGACCATTTTAACGTGTTTTTTTGTTTCTCTTGAAAGAAGATAGGTCGGGACGGCTGCTTCGTCGGCAAAAGGCTGGTCAAAATGTGAGAGAGCGGGGATGAGGGTGTTCATGAGCTCGTTGCTGGTAAAGGTGAAAGTATGAAGCTCTGCCCCGAAAAGCCTGGCGGCATGCCTTGCGTAAGGGCTTTCGTCAAAGGGCCCGACGTCAAAGCTGATGTTGAACGCCTGGATTCCTTTTCCCAGGTAATCAGCCATATAGGAAAGAATGAGTGATGAATCAAGGCCGCCGCTGAGGAAAATGCCGAACGGCACATCTGAAACAAGCCTTTTCCTGACAGATTCCCTGAGAGCATGTTCCAGTTCATCCGTTTTATCGTCTTTTTGAAAAGCCTGGCACGCCTCAGGTGGTCTCCAGTATCTGTAAAGCTCTTTTTTTTGACGTGTTATTGTCAGGGTATGTGCCGGTTCAAGTTCCATTATACGGCTGAAGATCGTTCTGGGTCCTGTGATGTAGCGAAAAAAAAGAAATTGAAAAAAGGCTTCCAAATGGATGTCGTCGGGTATTGATTTCAGGCTGTGAAGCGCTTTTATTTCGGAAGAGAAAAAAAACGCGTCTTCTGTTTCTGCGTAATAGAAAGGCTTGATGCCCAGCCGGTCTCTCGCGCAAAAAAGCGATTGCTTTTTTTCATCCCATATCGCAAAGGCGAACATGCCGTTCAGCTGGCTCACGCAGTCTCTTCCGTGTTCTTCATAAAGATGCACAATGACCTCTGTGTCTGAACGTGTTGAAAAAACATGTCCCCGCTCCTGGAGATATTCTCGAAGCTCCTTGAAGTTGTAGATTTCCCCGTTATAGACGCACCAGATGTTTCTGTCTTCGTTGGGCATTGGCTGATGGCCTGATGAAAGGTCGATGATGGAAAGGCGGTGATGAGACAGGTAGACGCTTGTGTTTTCAAAAAAGCCGGTTTTATCAGGACCCCTGTGCTTGAGGAGGGAAGAGGCTTCTTTCCACTTATCGTCTGTATTTTTGAGTTTTAAAAAACCGAATATGCCGCACATCACATGGACCTTTTCCTGTTGCAACTCTTATCATAGCTTAAAAAATTCCTGTATGATAGTTTTTAGATGAAAGATTCGTTTATGAAAAAGATACCGCGGCGCCTTCAGGCGGAAAAGCAAAAAATATTTTGACAGAGGATCATTTATAAAAAGTGAGAAAAAATATTTGTTTTTCTCATTTTACAAATAAAAAGCTCTTGAAAGAAGAGATGAATTTATCTATTATTATTATAATAAAGAGGTATATTTGTGCAGGAAGAGGTCAAAAAAACATATCAGTACGAACGTCGTCGTTATCAGAGGATTAGAAAAAATTTCAAGGTCAGGTTCCGCAAGTTTGTTTTTCCTTTCATAGAGAGTGATCCGAGCTGGCACCAGGGTGTTATCACGAACATTTCCGCCTGCGGAATATTCATATCGCTTCAAAAGGATTTTCTTCTTGAACCTCTGCAGATTGGTGATATGCTACACATGGAGATAGAACTCGGTCGTTGGAATGAGCATAAAGCCAATGACAAGCCTTTTGATTATTATTATCAGCGGGAGCCGTTTACCGTACTTGGCCAGGTCATCCGTTTTGATGATAATGAAGAAAAGCGCATGAGGGTAGGGATCGATTTTATCGGCGTTGATGAAAGCCAGAGGCGATCGGTCTTCCGCCACATTCAGAAGCTGATAAACAGCAATCACAGCGAGGAATCAGATTGAAGATCCTGATTATCGATGATTCTTCTACAATGCGCCGCATCATTAAGAATACGCTTCAGCGGATCGGGTATTCTGATTTTGTTGAAGCCGCGGACGGGTCCGAGGGGCTTGCGGCGCTTGAAGGCGTTGAGCTTATCATAACGGACTGGAACATGCCGAACATGGACGGGCTCACCATGGTCAAGACGATCCGCAGGCATCCGAGTTATAAGACACTGCCCATCATCATGCTTACAACAGAAGCCGGAAGAGAAGACATCATTGAAGCCATCAAGCACGGCGTAAATAATTATATCGTCAAACCGTTTACTCCCGAGGTCTTGAAGCAGAAAATAGACCAGACCCTGCAGCAGAAGCAGGAGTAAGATCTTACCCGTTTCTTTTGGGCGACGCTATGGATGTGGAAGAAATTGTCAATCCTTTTAAAGAAAAATTGATCCATACGTTTCAGACGATGCTTGACTTCAAGCCTGTCCCGGGTCAGATAAAGTATGGAAAGCGCGATGACATGGTGTCGGATATCACCGGGACCATCGGCATTGCCGGCGATATTTCAGGAACCGTATCCCTTCGTTTTCCCAGAGAGCTGGCCTGCCGGGTCTCTTCGATTTTTTTGAATGAGGAGATCACGACGATCAACCATGATGTCATGGATACTGTCGGAGAGCTGGCCAATATTATCGCCGGAGGAGCCAAGGGGATTCTTGTCCAGACCCTGAATATCGATTTTAAGCTGGCAATCCCGACAACGATCCTGGGCGACGGGCATGTTCTCGGCTATCCTGCAGGAAGCTCGGTTGTCATCGTCCCGTTTTCTATGGGAGATTCGACATTTTATCTGGAGATATGCCTGAAGGATTGATGGTAAGGTGAGGTTTTTGATCATGCTCAGAAGATATCATCTTTTATTTCTTTTGATTTTTCTTTCCCTGATTTCTGCTGGATGCCGCGAGCTTCAGCTTAAAGACCGCGTGACGGCAGCTGTCAGTAAAAAGTACGAAGTGGACAATTTTTACGTTGATCCGGATCTAGGCGAGGGACGGGTTCGGCGCGTTCTTTTTGTTCCGCCCAGGAACCTCAGCGACCATACGGGGACAGAGGATTTTTTGCAGGATGCGTCGTCCATCATGCTGATGCAGATACGCAAAGCCAAGATATTTGATATTGTTCCTTATGAGACAGTTCTCTCGCCGGACGAGAGAGCTGTCATTGACGCTCTTGATATCGAAGGAAAAGGAAGCTACGACGCCGATTCACTTCTGAAAATCGCCCAGAATGTCAATGTCCAGGGCATTCTTCTTTGCTCCATCACTCAGTACAATCCAAACCAGCCTCTTGTTTTCGGGATGAAGCTCAGTCTCATTCAGATCCGCAGCGGCCGGATCGTCTGGGCTGTTGATGAAGTCTTTGATGCTGCCCGCGATGATGTGAAAAATCTGGCCAGGTTTCATTATTACAATTCGTACGACACTTCAAACAACCCCTCACTTCGCTGGGAATTGCTCTTGAGCTCCATGAACGAGTTCATGAAGTTTACCATTGCTGAAATCGTGAAGACCTATTCATTGACATCAGAATAGAGACATCACGAGAAGGCTGGTTTTTTCCAATTTTTTATTCTTGAATCAATAAAGGGGGCTATATGGATTTTCTGGAAAAGAGGTTTCATTTATCAAAAAACAATACGACTGTTCGCACAGAGATCGTCGCCGGCATCACGACATTCTTGACCATGGCGTATATTATCATCCTTCAGCCTCTTGTTCTGACAGGGAGGCTCAATCTGATGGAGACCGGCATGGATTTCGGAGCAGTGGCCTTTGCCACATGCGTTTCAGCAGCGCTGGCCACATTGATCATGGGGCTTCATGCCAATTACCCCATTGCACAGGCGCCGGGCATGGGGGAGAACTTCTTTTTTGTCCTGACGGTCATCCCGGCTGTTGCGGCCGCAGGAGTCAAGGACCCCTGGAAAGTTTCTCTGGGCATCGTCTTTGTATCCGGTATTCTTTTTCTTCTGATAACGCTTTTCAACCTCAGGGAAGTCGTCATCAATGCCATAAGCCCGAGCATGAAGAACGCCATTGCCGTCGGGATCGGTCTTTTTATCGCCTTTATCGGGCTTCAGAACGCCCGGATCGTCGTGGATTCTCCCGGAACCCTTTTATCCCTGACAAAAGATTTTGCTTCTCCGGAGATCCTTGTTTTTCTTTTTGGTCTTATTGTGACGTCTGTGCTTCATGTTAGACGGGTCAAAGGCTCGATCCTCATCGGCATTCTTTCGTCAACGGCGCTTTGCCTTGTGGCCGGCGGCCTTTCCCGCATCGTTCCTGTCGGATACCTGAAGCTTTTTGCCGACAAGGTGACCGTGCCTGAAGGATTCTTTTTTTTGAGCCTTCCGCCGAATCCGGCTCAGACATTTCTGAAAATGGATGTTCTCGGAGCGCTCAGGCTTTCTTTTGTTCCTCTGATCATTGTTTTTCTTTTCATGGATGTTTTCGATACCATCGGGACTTTCATCGGCGTTGCCGAGCACATGGGCGTTGTGAAAGACAATAAGATACCGCGGATAAAAAAGGCCCTTCTTTCTGATGCCGTGGGCACGGCCGTCGGAGCCGTGTTCGGCACCAGTACGGTGACAAGCTATATTGAAAGCTCGACAGGCGTGGAACAGGGAGGGAGAACAGGGCTCACAGCTGTAACGGTCTCCGCGCTTTTTGTCCTGGCCCTTTTCTTTGAGCCGGTGATAAAGATCATCGCTCAGTTTCCTCCCATCACGGCGCCCGCTCTTGTGATCGTCGGGGCGATGATGATAAAGAATGTCTCCAAGGTGGACTGGCATGATTACACAGAGGCCATACCGTCTTTTTTGATACTTCTCGCGATACCGCTGACCTACAGCATTTCCGACGGGCTTGCTTTTGGTCTTGTGCTTTATCCGGTCATCAAGCTTTTTTCCGGAAAGGGCAGAGAGATCAACTGGGTATCGTATCTCCTGGCAGTACTTTTTGTGGCAAGATATCTGATGTAAAGAAAGATTCAGGATTCAAGATGCAAGATACACGATAAGAAAAAAGGAAAGAAAAAAAAGAAAATAAAGGTTATCAGGCCATCAGGGTATCAGGTTTTTTCCTTTTCCTGATATCCTGTTTTTCCTTCGCGTCCTTAGCGGCTGATGAAATTTTTCTCTTCGTGTTTTTTCGCCCTCCACAAAGCTCTGGCGGGCGTGCATTCCTTTGTTAAAAAGAACGTTCGCCGAAACGCGAATAATTAACCCCGCTTTTCTCTGTGCCTTTGTGTCTCTGTCGCTAAATTATAATCGTCCATCCGTCAGCACTCCAAAAAAAGAGCGCCGGATTTAGGCCGGCGCTCTTTCTGCAAAGAAAGGGTAAAGGGAATCAGTATATCAGGCCGCGCTCTGAAGCGATCTTGTTGATCTTGCCTCTTGCCGCGACAGCCGGTTTCCAGAACCAGCCTTTGGTGTCCCAGCACTGCGCATAGAAATATTTGTCGACAAGTATCTTGTAAGATTCAAGTGCTTTCGGGGCATCGTTTTTTCCCATATAAGCGTCACCCATGATGAAATAGCAGGTGCCGACGTCATTGAGCGCCCATGCGTCAAAAGCTTTTTCCTTGGGCAGATATCCATCGAGCTTTGACTGCTGCTCATCGGCCAGTTTCTTGTAAAGCTGGACGCATTTCTTAGCGTAAAGGATAGACGCGTCATAGTCGCCGGAGCCAAGGGCCTGCCAGGCTTTGACAGTAAGCGTTTCGGAAGTGTAATCGCCGAAGTCGATCCCTGCTTCCATAATAAGGATCTGGTCCTGAGCTGAATCAGCGACTTTCCAGAACCATCCCTGCGGATCCCAGCTCTGCGCGTAAGTATAATCTTTCATAATTTTGTTATAAACCTTCTTTGCTTCTTCGTTCTTTCCCTGTGCCTGAAGAGATTTGGCCTTAATAAAAAGGATTGTGCCGACATCATTGAGCGCCCAGTAGTCAAACGCTTTTTCTTTCGTAGGAAAATCCTGGAGGGAGCTCTGCATTTCTTTGGCCTTTTTATCGTACATTTGAAGCGTTTTATCAACGTAGGCGTTGACCTGGTCATAACGGCCTGCGACCAGGGCTTCCCATGCCTTGGAGACAAGGGTCTCTGATTTCATGTTGCCGAAATCAACGCCTGATTCCATTCCCAGTAATTCGTCTTTGGATGCATCGGCCACTTTCCAGAACCATCCCTGCGGGTCCCAGCACTGCGCGTAGCCGTAATTATCGAGAATAGACTGAAAGACCTTTTTGGCCTCATCATTTTTTCCCTGCTCTTTCAGGGCCTTGCCCTTGACAAAAAGGCAGGCGCCCACATCGTTGAGCGCCCAGTAATTGTTGGCTTCATCAGCAGGAGCAAAATCCGTGAGAGATGCCTGCTGCTCAAGGGCTTTTTTAGAAAATAAAGAGACGCATTTGTCGGCGTAGGCCGTGACCGCGTCGTAGTCTTTTGTCTGGAACGCAGACCAGGCTTTTGTCGACAGGGTCTTGGACGACTCGTCCCCGAAGTTGTACTCCGCCCCGTAACCGAGAGCGGTAAAGAAAAGAAAAAATACAGCGCATAAAGAAACAGCTTTCTTTAACATGACACGTTCCCTCCTTGTGATTTCAATTTTTCCGCTGAAAAGTTATTAAGCATACATCATGCCAGAATTTAAGATTATAGAAGTGTCTCAGGGAGAATAAGTTAAAGATTAGAAGCATGAGAATCGATATGTATATATACTATACAGTCTGTTACTATTTTACTTTAAACAATTTTGCGTTATCTATGACGGAATCAAGAGTCTCAAGCGTAATGGAGGCCTGTCTGGCCGGCTTCCAGAAGAACTGTCCGGCAGGGTCCCAGCACTGGGCAAAAGAGAAACGGCTGGCAAGATTTTCATAAGCTTCTTTTGCTTTTTTGAAGTCTTTTTTCGCCATGTAGGCCTCACCCATTATGAAGTAGCAGGTCCCCACATCATTAAGGGCCCAGTAATCAAAGGCGCGTTTCTCTTCCGGATAGTTTTCCAGTTTGCTCTGCATGTCCGTGGCGAATTTCATGTAGAGGTGAACGCATTTCCTGGCATAGACAAGGCATTCGTCATAGCGCCCTTCATTGAGAGCGCTCCAGGCTTTGGCCGTCAGGGTCTGGGACGTGTAATCGCCGAAATCAAGGCCGCATTCCATGAGAACGATCTGGTCTCTGGCCGCCTCGTCGACTTTCCAGTACCACCCCTGCTCATCCCAGCACTGGGCAAAAGAATAGTGATCGATGATGTCCTGGAAAATTTCTCTGGCCTTTTTGTTTTCTCCGCGCATGTAAAAGGTCCGTCCTTTGAGGAAAAGGCAGGTGCCCACATCATTGAGCACCTGATAGAATTCCATATTTTGCGGATCAGGAAAATCCCTCAGCATGGATTGCTTTTCCTTTGCCTGGTCTGCAAACAGCTTGATGCAGTCATCACAGAAGCGATGGACTTCCTCGAAATGCCCATCGGCCAGAGCGTCCCAGGCCTTTTGCGTGAGATGGCTGGAAAGATGAGTAGGTTGTTCCTCGGCCAGAGCAAAAAATGGCAGAGTGAGAGCGGTGAAAATAATAAGAAAACAGCCGGTTATCTTCTTCATAGCGTCCCTGCCTGATGAGTGCGGAAGTCAGGCCCCTTTGAGTATCTTATAGCACCAACTTAAGTTATTGAAAAGAAAAATCTTAACTAATTCTTTCAGGCAGGTTAAGGCTGTCAGGATTCAGCCGGAGAGCGGTAAAGTCCTCTTTGCTTTAGGCTGCGCGCTGAGCGAAGAAGGG
>JAFGJP010000183.1 GCA_016929035.1 Candidatus Auribacterota bacterium
GGATGGTGCCTGAACTACTTTTTTTATTCGTTCGACCTCAAGTGGGGCGCTGATACGCAGAACTTCTTTTTCAATAACTTTCTCGAGCTGAGCGACAGCCCGACAAAATTCGGCGGAATACGGATGCCCATTTTTACGACCACTCTTTTTGTCTGGTTTGTCTGCTGGGTTATCTGCTACCGGGACGTCAGCCACGGCATTGAAAAGGCCTGCCTTGTCTTTATGCCGATTCTTTTCGGGCTGACGATCATACTCGTTATCTGGACGCTTACTCTCGACGGCGCTCCATCATCCATATGGGAGCGCTATATCAAACCGGATTTCAGCAAGATCATTTTCTGGAGCACGGAAAAGCCCTTCTGGGATATCAAGTCGTGGAACTTCAATGTCTGGACAGACGCCTTCAGCCAGATATTCTTCACGCTTTCTCTCGGCTTCGGGATCATGATCACTTACGCCAGCTATCTCCCGGAAAAAACGGATATAACAAAGAACGCTTATCTGACGTCTTTTATAAATTGCATTTATTCGCTTATCGCCGGAACGATCGTTTTTGGAACGATCGGCTTTATGGCCAAAGAGCAGGGGGTGGAGTTTGCCGATGTCATCAAATCAGGACCGCAGCTGGCTTTTGTCGTCTATCCCAAGGCCATCTCCCTTTTGCCGTGGCTGAAGCAGGTTTTCGGCGCCATGTTCTTTCTCGTCCTGGTGATCGCCGGCATTTCTTCAGGGATTTCTCTTATCGAGGCTTTTACCTGCGCTCTGACGGATAAGTTCAGCTGGAGCCGGAAAAAGACCGTGACCATTGTCTGTTTTCTCGGCTTTTTGGGAAGCATTCTTTTTACCACCCGCTCAGGGCTTCTTCTTCTTGATATTGTCGACCATTTTGCCACAAACTACGGCCTGGTCGCCGGAGGTATTCTTGAGTGCGTTATTGTCGGATGGATTCTCAAGGCAAAGGTGCTCAGGAAGCATGTGAATGGGACAGGAGGAGTGAAAATAAATATTATTTGGGATATCGCTGTCCGCTATATAACCCCGCTTGTCCTGGTTGTTCTTCTCTTTTTGTCAATAAAGACTGATCTCTCCAGAAATTACGGCGGTTATGACACTGATTCTCTCCTGATATTCGGCATTAACTGGATGCTTGTCTGCATGATTGCGGCCGTGGCTCTTACGTTTTATCCATGGCGGCCTGAAAGGCTGGAGAGAAAGCACAGGCCTGAGGAGGATGAGCTTTTAGTCTAAAAGTTAATAGTTAACGGACAATAATTGATAGTTGGAAAAGGAACGCTTTGCGCTAATGATTGTAAAATTAACCATACCCGCCAGCTGTTGCTGGCAGGGTTTCGCCTTTGGCGGAGAGCACACAGCCCTGAACCACGATGGGTTCAGGGTGAACAAAACCGTAAGACGTGGAATGAATTAAAAAGATTTTTACTATCACCTATGACCTGACACCTAGCTAAACTTATTCTGTTTTGAATCTGTAATTTTTGAGTTAGGATTGAGAATTTTTTCTTTGAAAAGGAAAGCTAATTTACATTAGAAACAAAAAAGGCGCCTTTTCAAGCGCCTTTTCTGTCTTGCCTGCTGTTGCTGCTTGGGAAAAATCGGGTTACATTAACCCTTGTTCTGCGGCTATTTTATTGATTTTTCCTCGGGCTGCGACAGCAGGTTTCCAGAACCATCCCTTGGGGTCCCAGCATTGTGAATAGAAATATTTTTCAACAAGCGTCCTGTAAGCTTCAAGCGCCTTCTTGTATTCCTTCTTTCCAAGATGCGCTTCACCCATGATGAAGTAGCAAACCCCGACATCGTTAAGAGCCCATGCATCAAAGGCTTTTTCCTTGGGCAGATAGCTGCTAAGGCTGGATTGCTGTTCGTCGGCTAAGCTGGTATAGAGCTGAATGCACTTTCTGCAGTACACAAGGACTTCGTCATAGTTTCCGGAATCAAGGGCGTTCCATGCTTTGACGGTCAGCGTCATGGATGTGTAATCGCCAAAATCGATCCCGGTTTCCATAAGAAGCAGCTGGTCCTTGGCGCCTTCAGCAGGCTTCCAGAACCATCCCTGGGTATCCCAGCACTGAGCAAAACTGTAGTTGTCGATGATCTTGTTGTACGCTTCTTTTGCCAGATCGTTTTTCCCCTGGATGTAGTAGGCTCGTCCCAGGATAAAAAGGCATGTGCCGACATCGTTGAGCGCAGGGTAGTCAAACTCTTTTCCTGACGCTGCGTAGTCTCCCTGCTTTTTCAGCGCAGACTGCATTTCTTTCGCTTTGTCGCCATAGAGCTCAAGGCACTTGTTGACATAAAGCTCGACGTCTTTGTACTTGCCTGTGCCCAGCGCTTCCCAGGCCCTGCTGACCAGCGTTTCAGATGATGCGTTGCCAAAGTCTATGCCTGTTTCAATGCTCTGGATCTCATTTTTCGCTCCCTGAGCGACTTTCCAGAACCATCCCTGTGTATCCCAGCACTGTCCAAACGAGTAGTCGTTGATAATGGTCTCAAAGACTTTTCTGGCTTCTTCGTTTTTTCCCAGAGCTTTCAGGGCCTTGCCTTTGATAAAAAGGCAGGTGGAAACATCGTTGAGCGCCCAGTAATCAAACGCTTTTTCCTTGGAGGCAAAATCTTTCAGGGTCTTCTGCATGTCTCTGGCCGTGGGGCCATAGAGCTCAAGGCATTTATCAGCGTAGATTACAGCTTTTTCGTATTCTCCGGCATCAAGAGCTCCCCAGCCTTTGACAGTAAGCGTTTCAGAAGCATAGTTGCCGAAGTCCACGTTTTTTTCCATGCCGAGGATATGATCTTTCGCTGCTTCAGAGACTTTCCAGAACCATCCGCAGGGATCCCAGCACTGCGCATAGGTGTAGTTTTTGATAAGGTCTTCAAAGACTTTTTTAGCCTCGTCTTTTTTACCCTGTTCGCGAAGAGCCTTGCCTTTGATGAAAAGGCATGTGCCGACATCGTTGAGCGCCCAGTAGTTGTTGGCTTCGTCCTTTGGAGCGTGGTCTGTAAGAGACGCCTGCTGTTCCAGGGCTTTTTTGGAATAGAGGCTGAGGCATTTGTCGACATAGGCCGAGACAGCGTTGTAGTCTTTCAGCTGAAGGGCGTTCCACGCCTTTGCCGTCAGGGTTTTCGTTGTCGCGTCCCCGAAGTCATAATCCGCAGGCGCTCCGGCTATCGGAACGCTGAGCGCGACAGCGAAGACGAGACAAGTTAGTGTTTTTAATATACGTCGGTTCATTATTGTACCTCCTTTTAAGGTTTGATGTTTTAGCCGGGTTTATGCAACCGTTTGCATATACCTTAAAAAATTTTTCATAAGGATGATTCCCCAGCGGGATGGGCTGTCCTTATGTTGCCTGTTTTGGAAAGCTATCACCTCCTTCTTCGCATAAGTGTTTAAGAGTTTTAAGTATAAGAGAGCCCTTGGCCCCGGCTGTTTTCAATATGAGCCAGGGGGTTTTTTTCTCGCTTCTCGAAGCGAGAATAGACTGAATTTTTGATATCTCCGACTGAGCGCCGATGGCCGGCTTCCAGAACCATCCTCTCGGGTCCCAGCATTGAGCGTAGAAAAATTCATCTTTAAGCTTCTGAAAAGCGTTAAGGGCTTTTTCGAATTCGCTTTGTTGAAAGTAGATTTTTCCCAGGATAAAATAGCAGGTTCCGACATCGTTGAGCGCCCAGTAGTAGAACGCTTCATTTTCCGGGGCAAAATCCCTGAGGCCTGACTGCTGCCGTACGGCTTCTCTTTCATAAAGAGAGATGCATTTGTTGATGTAGAAAAAAGCGGCGTCCATGTCGCCGACTTCATAAGATTTCCACGCGTTGATCGTAAGAGTCTGCGAGGTGTAGTCACCGAAATCGATACCCTGCTCGATCATGAGGACATGGTCTCTGGCTCCTTTTGCCACGCTCCAGAACCATCCTCTCGGATCCCAGCACTGAGCGTCTGGAAATCTTTTGGCAATATCCTCGTAGATCTTCTTTGCATCATCGGACCGTCCCCGGTTGTAAAGCCCCTTGGCTTTGATGAAGTAGCAAGTGGCCACATCGTTGAGGGCCCAGTACTGATGAGCTGTTTCATCCTGGGGAACAGGGCTGCTCAGGGACTTCTGCTGTTCAAGAGCTTCTTCTTCATAAAGCTTTATACATTTGTCCGCATAGAATTCAAGATGCCTGTACTGGCCCTTGCTGAGCGCATTCCATGCTTTGGTCGCAAGGGTGGATGAGCGGTAGTCACCGAAATCAAGCCCTTCATTGATCATGAGTATCTGGTCTTTGGCTCCATCGGAGACGCTCCAGAACCAGCCGCCAATGTCCCAGCACTGCGCGTGCGGAAAATTGTCGACAATATACTTAAAAGTGTTTCTTGCTTCTTCTTTATGATCTGTGCTAAAAAGAATTTTTCCCTTGATGAAATAGCAGGTAGCCACATCGTTGAGCGCCCAGTACTGAAAAGCTGCTTTTCCGCGGGGAAGAGGGGAGCCTTTAAGACTCTTCTGCTGCTCTTTCGCTATCTTTTCATAAAGACTGATGCATTTATCGGCGTAGATAATAGCCGTATCATAATTTTCCGTGCTACAACAGTCCCAGGCACTTGTCGAGAGAGTCTCTGACGTATAGTTGCCAAAGTCGATATCGTTTTCCATCATGAGTAACTGGTCCCTGGCTCCGTCAGCGACCTTCCAAAACCAGCCGCCTGTATCCCAGCACTGGGCAAAAGAGTAATTTTGAATAATGTCTTCAAAGACGTCTTTGGCCTCTTCTTCTTTTTTTTGTTCAACCAGCGCTCTTCCTTTGATAAAAAGGCAGGTAGCCACATCGTTGAGCGCCCAGTAGCTGAATGTCTCTTCTTTAGGAGGGAAGTCGCTCAGAGATCCCTGCTGCTCTCTGGCCTTATCTGAAAAAGATTTTATGCATTTATCTGCGTATTTTATGACAGAGTCATACTTTTTCTGTAAGAGTGCTCCCCAGGCGCTTGTAGTCAGCGACCGGGATGAGCCTTCTCCAGTGCTTTGAACGGTCTGCGGCTTAATGAGAACGCGACGGACTTTTTTATCTGAGTAACCGTCATGCGATATGCTGAAGATTAAATACATAAAAAGCGTAATTAGGACTGTTTTTTTCATGTAAGCCTCTGCATGGTAGCAATATGGCCATTTTTATATGCAAACGTTTGCAAATAA
>JAFGJP010000184.1 GCA_016929035.1 Candidatus Auribacterota bacterium
AACAAACCTGATATCACTGACAAAAATATCATTGATAAGGTTATTGAAAACCAGTTTCTTCTCCGAGCTTTTGATGACAAGCGTATCTGCGCATTTTGATGTAAAAAAAATACCTTCCCCGCTGTGTTCGTCCGGTGCTGTTGTCTGTTTTCCTTTCAGAAGGTCCTGGATGGCTTCTATGGCATTCGAGAGGCCCCTTTTTTCTATGATGTTATTGAAAATACCGATGCCCTGATCATCAACGCGAAACCGGATATGCGTATCGTCTTTTTCCATCATGATATCGATCTTTTCTGAAAGAGAATGCTCAATGGCATTGTTCAATATTTCTGTAAAAGCATAATCAACAATGTTAGACACCGTTGAAGATAATTCAAAGAAGATCCCGGTGCGTTTTTTTATGTCATCTAAGACTTTGTCCTCCGCAAGGCCTTTGTTATTCAAAATCAGATGCAGTTTCTTTATCTTCTTCCTGGCCGCTTCAACACTTTTTCCTGTAGCAAGAACATACCTCGCTCTATTGGCTTTCCCGATAAGGATGATCTTTCCTTCATCTCTCAGCTCCTGGAAAAAACGGTTCACATAAGCCCGGCTAAAACCGGTCTTCTTCACCACATCAGAAGCCCTGACTTCTCCATTTTTTTCCAACACCTTCATAATAATAGAGTTAATGTTCATAACAATCCCTTTAATGTTTACAACTTTATTATAATATATATTTTTTAAGTTGTCAACAAGTTGTAGACTTTTTAGATATTTATTTATAACTTTATTTTGTAACCTGATTTTAAAGTTGTCTACACATTGTCAAAGTGGTTCGACTATGCTCAACATCCTGAGCATAGTCGAAGGAGAGTCGAATGGGAACGCGCCACATGATCCGCCTTTGGCGGAAACAGGTTTCACGTCAAAGGGATGCGAAAAAAAACAGCAATGGGTAATAACACCAAATCTTCCACTTTCAAAGACGTCACCCTTATCCCCTCTATTCGTAATCTTTAAATTCATAAGCTGGTTGGTTTTCCCATCCATTTTGTCTGCTGGGGGTACTCCCTGTCGCTATCAGCATTCCGCATAAAAAAAGGAATAATCCTAATACCCAGATGAACAGAGGTTTTTTGACATCATTGAAATACAGAATAACAAAAGCGATTATAATAGGCTGAATAAATAATACACCCAGGCCCCATAGTATGTTTTTATTGAACGCACAGACAATGATCCAAAGATCACCGATAAGTGCTGCAATAAATCCTAATATACAAATTACTATTGCTAATTGTGTCATTTGAAGCCCTCCTTCTTAACTAAAAGAAAATAAACAAAGCCCCACTTTTAAACCTCATAATAACAATATACTCAAATTTAACAACTTACGTCAAGAAAGTTAGAATTAAAATGGGATGCAGATTTTATTGCAAATAATATTTCATCGCAGAGAAAACGAAGAACTCGAAGGGCATAAAGGGAAAATAAGTTGAAAAGTTCTAGTGTTAAAGGCCTAAGTGTTCCACCCCGTAGGTGGAAGAATAGGTAATGTCCACCTACGGGGTGGAAGATTTCTACGGTTTATCTTAAGTTGTAAGGTCACCTGTCCCCCATTTCCTCATTAAGGGAAGATCAAAAGGGTTGCAATTTCTTACTATCATTTTCTTTTATACTGGTATCAGTTTTTTTTGTGCCGGTCACCCGGCTGCCCCACTGGTTTCGACCGCTGAGATGCATACCGTCCTCGGAAAGAGTCAGTTTATCGATCCAGCCTCTTTTCCACCAGATGGTGACTTTATTTTCTGAACGGGCCCATTCAGCGGCAACCGTGCCGTCTTTCAGGCAGACCGTGCCGTTCGACTTGAATACAATTTCCGGATTATTGAACCATTTCCATCGCCCCACAACAGGGTCGATCTTGGTCCCTGATATAAGACCTGCCAGCTCTTCGATCTTATCGGGAATTTCATTCTCATCCTTTGTCTTGACATCTGCAGCTTCGATAATATCACCGGTTTTTGAATTGATAAGCCTGACCGTAACAGATGTTGTATCCCCCCATTTAAGCACACTTCCTGTCACAATGGCCTCTACTCCATATATCTTGCCGGCTTTGGCGGCAATAGTCTTCTCATCCACAAGACCGCTTTCTTCAAATACTTGCTCTTCCAGCACCTTGGCAATAAGCACTCTTTCCTTTAATTCATACACTCCTGTCTTGGCAAGAGCGCTGATCATCCACTCAGCGATAATGGCACCGGCATCCTCGATACCCAGGTCCCCTTTGACCTGGAACTCCACCACTGCCACACTCATCTTCTCTTCAGCATGGACGCATAATGGAAACAGTAGAATTATTGACAGAATAAGAGATTTAACGGCCTTCATATTTTAATTATATAGAATTAACCACAGGGAGCACAGAGAAAAGATCTATTCAGCCAATTATGTCAACTACCCTGATCTTTCTTGTGTGCTGCCAGATACCGCTTGTAATAGGCCAGAAGAAGACACGTCATCGGAAGCGCGATAATGAGACCAAAAAAGCCGAGGAGCTTTCCCCAGACAGAAAGCGAAAGAAGAATCATCGCAGGAGAAAGTCCGGTGACCTTGCCCATGATCTTGGGTGTCAAAAGGGTCTCCTGTATCGTCTGGACAACAGCAAAGACAAGAAAAGTAAGACCTATCATGACCCACAGGCTTCCTCCTGTTTCCAAAGCGTGTATAACGGCAAGAAGAAGAGCCGGTATGAACCCGATGATCTGGAGGTATGGAACCATGTTCAGAAGGCCGATAAAAAGCCCCAGTAATATTCCCATGGGAAGCCCGATCAGCCAGAATCCGAACGCAAAAAGAACTCCCACGATAGAGGCGACCAGAGCCTGCCCGCGGAAATAGCGGTGCATGGCTGAATTGAATTCTGATGCAAGCTCGACCACGGTCTGCTGATACGAATAAGGAATAAGCTCTTTCCAGCCCTCACGTACCTTTTGATAGTCAATAAGTAAAAAAATCAGGTATAGGATGACGACGGCAAAACCTACGATGCCTATAATCAGGCTGGTCGTTCCTGTTATAAAATTCCAGATGCCCGGCAGTGCTTTGCCGGCAGCTGCTTTGATCATACTGATAAAATTATCCGTCTTAAAAAAAGCCTGTACCTCTTCTTTGCTGAAAAACTCCTTAAAGGCTTTCCAGACATCCGGCGGCAGTCTTTCTCCTGCGCGCTTTGCCACATCAGAGTTCTGGACAAGATCAGACACAACTCTCCCCATGTGAGTGATTTCCTTTACAATCAGGGGAACAAGAAGACTTACAATCACGGAAAGGGCGGCAAAAACAATCAAGAGGCTTATCAAAACAGCCGGCATCCTTTTTCGGACTTTTTTCTGAATAAGGAGAACCAGGGGATTAATAAGATAAGCTAAAAGAAGAGCCACGACAAAAGGAATAAGCACGTCGCTTAACACCCCCAGCAACCAGACCAGCCCCCACACCAGGGCAGCCGCAATGCCTATTCGCGCGACGCGATCAAAAGTATAGGGCTTTCTATCCAAAAGCATAAAAGGCCACTCCTTCACAGACTTTCAGACATTATACGCGAATAACAAGCAATCAAAAACCAAAAAATAGCCGTGCCTGTCCTGCTTGATGCCCCGTGTTGTCTTCCTGCTCTTCTTGCTCCCAAACTTTAAAAAGTGTATATTAAGGACATGGCTTTTCAAGATCTCAAGGGCAAAAAAATCGGCGGGTGCGAAATCATCCGCAAGGTCGGCAAAGGAGGCATGGGCGTCATCTACGAGGCCCGCCAGTCTTCTCTCGGCAGAAAGGTGGCCATCAAGTTCCTTGCTCCGCACCTCGCCCACGATGAGGAATTCGTTTCCCGCTTTATGAGAGAAGCAAGGTCCGCGGCCGTCATCAGCCATCCCCATGTCATGCAGGTCATCGACGTAGGCCGAAATGGCGAACTCGTCTACATGGTTTCCGAGTTCGTCCGTGGAAAGAACCTCAGGGAAATCGTCAAGGAGAAAGGCGTGTTCCCTGAGCACGAAGCCCTTTCCGTCATCCGCGACGTGGCCTCGGCCCTCGTGGAAGCCTGGAAAAACAACATCGTGCACCGCGACCTCAAGCCCGACAACATCATGATTACAGACACCGGCCTTGTCAAGGTCATGGATTTCGGCCTGGCTAAAGACACCTCAAGTGCCACGCAGGCCATCACCCATACAGGCTCCGTGCTGGGAACGCCACAGTACATGAGCCCTGAGCAGATCAGGGGAGAGAACGTCGACATCAGGAGCGACATCTACTCCCTGGGCCTCATCCTCTACTTCCTTGTCACAGGAAAAAGGGCCTTTGACGGCGACTCGTCTGTGAAGATCTACCACGATCAGGTCTATACTCCTCTGCCTGACCCGAAAGAGCTCAAGCCCGATCTTTTGGAGCCTGTACGCTCCATGATCATAAAAATGGCCAGGAAAGACCCGTCCGAGAGGTTCCAGTCCCCGGCGGAGATCATCGAAGCCGTGGATCTCCTGCAGAAAGACGCGAAGGGATTTGAGAAGACCATCGGCAAACAGAACATCGCCGCGACCGTTTTTGTGCCGAAAAAGAAAAAGACAAAGGCTGCACCGTATGCCGTCGTGGCTTGCCTGACCGCGGCCACTGTCCTGGTAGTGTTTGTCTTGTCCCTCCTGTATGCCACATTCATGTACTTCGGGTACGCGAAGCTCCCGTTTTCTGCTATCCGTCAGCATGAAATCGAGGAAGACAGGATTGTCCTTGTGTGGGACCTTCAGGGAAAAATCACCTTCATCAATCAATACGGGCAGGATTGTTTAGGCTACGATACGGGTGAAATCCAGGGGCGCGACATCATCGGAACCATCGTGCCTGACACCGAAGGCCAAGGCGACGAGCTCAGGGAAATGATCAGCGGAATTGAGAAAGACCCTGAAAAATACCGCGATAACTTCAGCGAGGGCATCTGCAGCAACGGCAGCACCATCTTTGTCAAGTGGACCCATTCTCCAGTCTACGATAATGAAGGGAAGGTCCTGGAGATCTATTCCGAGGGGAATGTGGTGAGCGACATGCTGGAGGTTGAGCGACTGATGGAGCAGAAGCGTCAGCGCCTTCAGTCAGAACAGAAGTGAGAGAAGATGTTGAAGAACGCTATTCTTCCACCTCGTAGGTGGAAGAATAGGTAATGTCCACCTACGGGGTGGAAAATTAGGTTTACAAATACACATCGAAGATCCGCTCCGCCACATGCGGATGGAGGACAAATAAACACGAATATTTCACCACAGACCTGTACTGAGCATAGTCGAAGTAGAGCACAGAGAACATGAAGGAAAAAGAAATTTAGACAGGATAAATCATTTCACATTTCAAGGGCTGGCCTTACCCTCCTTTTGTTAATTATATAAAATTACTCTTTAATAGCTTCTAATATCTTTAATTCTTCTTTTGCA
>JAFGJP010000185.1 GCA_016929035.1 Candidatus Auribacterota bacterium
GTGCTGCAAAGGCGCAAAGATCTCAGATCGCAATCCTGAGGATCGAAGGATGTCTCTGATCTCGATAGCATAATTGGTTATGGCATCTCCGACGGTTGCTCCGGCTATGAGTTGATGTATTTCTTTCATATCACCAAGGCTCCTGATGATTTGGCGTTCTGTTTTACCTTCGTGTCTCTTTTCGTTTATCTCTGGGAAACGGCCTTTTCGCCGCAGGCGGATCCCGCGATGTTCTCTTTTTGTCCTGTTACTGTGTAGCAGTCTTACAGGGGGTTGAGCTTATGATTATCTGAGCAACAGCGCTCCTGGATTTTTCTTGATTTCTTATTTCTTGCTTCTCTCTTTTATTTCTTTTCTCAGCTCTTCGATCTCGGCATCAAACTTTTTATTAATAGCATTCACCGTATTGGCTATCTGCACATTAAATTCTCTTTGCTGCGACCAGAGCCGGTACGTATAGAACTTGAGAAGCTTCCAAATGATTTTCTTCAGAAGAAGAGCCGGTTTTCCAAGCGTTCCGCCCTTGCTGACGATTTCCCAGTCATTGATATCAATGGCCCATGTGCTTTTAATAGCCTTTAAATAATATTCCAAAAAATCTTTTTCATCCTCGATATCCATAAGTTCAAGCGTATGGATTTTTGCCAGATTGTATTTGTCATAGATCCCCGCTTTTTCCTTTTCCTCTATCCGCTTCCGAATCTCGTTCATGATAGATTCTGTGTCGACTCGTGCAGAAGGGATATCAAAAAGAGCTTCTGAATTTTTCATAGCTTATTCTCCTCTTTCAAATTTGACCGGCATGTAGACTGTTCCTTCTTCTTCTCCGGAAAGGGCAATGCGGAACTCAAGAAAATTATCTTTCCTGTGATACTGTCGTTTGTGATCCGGCGAATGGCAGGCGACGGAGAGGTGGTAGACGCCTCTTTGGAGGTTCAGCGATTCGATTTTTACGTTCACGCATCCGCGTCCTGAAATTGTTCCGACAAGCTGTTCACGCAGCTGTGTGTTCGTGCCCAGAACGATTTTCCCCTGGCTGTCGGAAAGGCTGAAGCCGAAAACAGGATCCTTGATGACGCTCTGGGCGAAGTAGTGCATCTCGATAATAAGCGGTCTGCCCGGAAAGAATTCTTCCCGGACGTTTCCTTTATTGTCTTTCAGAAAAATATTTTCAAAGATGACTTCCCGGGTCCCGTAGTCCTTTACCGTTATCTGGCCTTTTTGATAAATTCCGAAATTCTTATACTCATCGACAACAAGAGAAGGGTCGCCGAGGTTCATGACCTTGCCGGAATCAAGATAAAGGATCCTGTCGCTGATCCTCTTGATGGTTTCCAGGTCGTGAGAGACGATAAGCATGGTCTTGCCCCGCGCCTTGAAACTTTCGACCTTGGCCAGTGACTTTTTACGGAATTCTTCATCGCCAACAGAAATGATCTCATCCATGAGAAGGATGTCGGGGTCGACTTCAACGGCGATGGCAAAGCCAAGCCGAACGTACATTCCTGAAGAGTAGAACTTTACAGGCGAGTCGATAAAAGGCACGATCCCGGAAAAGTCGACGATGGCGTCGAATTTGCGGTTGATATCTTTTTTGCTGAGTCCTAGGATCGAGCCGTTCAGATAGATGTTCTCGCGCCCGGTAAGGTCAGGATGAAACCCGGCGCCAAGCTCGAGAAGAGAAGACAGCCGTCCGCCTATCTGAACCTCGCCTTCTGTCGGCTGCGTTGTCTGCGCTATCAGGCTGAGAAGCGTGCTTTTCCCGGCTCCGTTAGGCCCGATGATCCCGAGTGTCTCGCCTTCCTTTGCGGAAAAGTTGACATCCTTGAGAGCCCAGAATTTTTCCTTCTGAACGGTGTTCCGGAAAAGGCTGAGCACCGTTGCCTTGAGCGATTTCTGGACAGCATGCCTGCGGGTGTACTGCTTGCCGAGATTGTGAACATGTATTCTTTCCATAGGATTCAAAAAAAGGTTATGGTTGCATAGCTAGTGGGCGACTCATAGACTCTTATCTTCGATATATGAGCAAGATGCGGCTTGAGCTCCCTGTATATCCATAGCCCGATATTCTCGGCCGTGGGCTGTTCAATGAAATCGTTGAGGTACGAATGGTCGAGCCGGTTTCTTACGCAATGGTCGATTATTTTTTTCATGTCGGTAAAATCATGAACCATGCCGTCATCTTTCAGCTCTTCTGTTACCGTAACCTGCACTTTCCACGTATGGCCGTGCAGGGTCTCGCATTTGCTCTTTGTCTTTTCCAGCCTGTGGGCCGCGTCAAAAAAAAACTCCTTTGTAATAGAGATAGACTGATAGTCCATTGTCTGCTCCAGCAAGCGTATTTATTGCGATGCTTAAGATTAAAAAGAAAGAGATGAAAAATCAATTGATTTTTTATTATAAACTGTCTAAAATGTCCGTTGATTAGTCACTTGCGAATTCTAAAAAAGGAGGATCCCGGTGAAGGTCGATCTCAAGAAGACGCTGTCATTTCCTTTCTCTGATGAAAAATGGATAATCAAGATTCTTATCGGGGGGCTGCTGAATCCCATGATCCCGGTTCTGAATTTTTTTAGCATTGGATATTTAATGCGCATACTCAAAAATGTGGTTGAAGGCAAAGAACCCTCGCTGCCGGAGTGGACAGACTGGGAAAATCTTTTCAAGGAGGGAGCTTTCGGGTTCCTCATAATTTTGATTTACGCCGTGTGCGTCTTTACTGTTTTTTCTATAATCAACATGATCCTTTCCTGCATAGCCATTATTATCGTTCCTCTGGAAACAATATTCTGGTGTGTCGTTTTTCCGTTGTGGACCTATCTTTCAATAATAAAATATATGCAGACAAATGATTTAAAGGCGGCCTTTGATTTTCAGGGGATATTTAATATTATTAAAAGCAACATCAACGATTATTCCATTACAGCTTTGCTGGTCGGGCTCATTATTTTCCTGTGCAGCATGCTTTGCTGTGTGTTGCTTCCCGTTTTTTATGGACAGCTTGTGGCCGTGGTCGCTTTTGGTTCGCTCTATCATCTGACCGTACAGCCGGCGAAAGAAGAAGCGGAAAAACCTGAAGGAACAGCTGCCGAATAAGCCGGTATCTTAACATGACCTACGATGTGGCCATAATCGGCGGAGGCCCGGCCGGGCTGACCGCAGCTCTTTATGCTTCCCGCTCAAGGCTGAGAACCGTTGTCCTTGAAAAGATTTCTCCCGGAGGGCAGATCGCCCTTACTGACTGCATTGAAAATTATCCTGGAGTCCCTAAGATGTCTGGGTATGAATTGACGCAGGTGATGGAGAAGCAGGCCAAAGAGTTCGGAGCTGAGATAAGGCTTTTTGAAGTCTTAGAGCTGAGGAAAAATCAGAAAGGACTTTTTGAGGTTGTTGGAGACAGGGAAACGGTCACTTCAAAAACGGTCATTGCGGCAACCGGTGCGGCGCCCAGAAAGCTTGGAGTTGAAGGAGAAGAGGCCTTTATCTCGAGAGGCGTCTCTTATTGTGCTGTATGCGATGGAGCGTTCTATAAAAATAAAACGGTCGCTGTTGTGGGGGGAGGCAATACAGCTGTTGAAGAGGCCGTTTATCTCACAAAATTCGTCAGGAGAGTCTATGTTATTCACAGGCGGGACGTTCTCAGAGCTGTTAAGATTGTTCAGGAAAGGGCGTTTGCCAGTGAAAAGATCGAGTTTGTCTGGAACAGCATCGTTGAAAAGATCAAGGGACAGGACAAAGTATCGGCTCTTGAGATCAGGAACAAGGAATCGGGGAAGTCATTCGATCTTCCTGTTGACGGGGTCTTTATTTATGTTGGTATGAATCCGGCCGGAGATATCTTTCAGCCTTTTGTTGAACTGACAGATAAAGGATTTATTGTTACAGATAAAAATATGATGACCAGAACTCCCGGTCTTTTTGCCGCAGGAGATGTTCGTGATAAAACTGTCTGGCAGGTCTCTGTCGCTGTCGGTGATGGAACTCTGGCTGCCCTTATGGCTGAAAAATACGTTACGGAAATCACGTAAAGAACTTTTTGCAGCGTTTTATTTGCCTTATTGCAATATCTTATGAAAAATTTGGGCAGAACGGATATTTAAAATTTTATCGGATAATTAAGACATAATTTTTTTTTGATTTATACTGTTAAAAAATCTTGACTTTGCGTGAAAAAAGAATTAACTTTAATTTCCACTAACATAAGAAAAACCTAGGGCCAGAGTAACAAAAACTGAAAGGAGAATACAATGGCTAAAATGGTAAAAAAGGTTGTAAAAAAGAAAGAGGGCGAATCGTCTTTAAAAAGGACGACGGCTACAAGAAAGGTTACATTGTCAGAAAGCGAACTTCAATCTCTGATTGAGAAAAGAGCCTATGAGATTTTCCTTGAAAGAGGCTGCACTCACGGGGATAACGAAGGGGACTGGTACAGGGCGGAAAGGGAAGTCAGGAATAAGTACAAGATCAAGAATTAAGTAACAGATCGGATTACAGACAAAGGAAGCAGGGAATACCACCCTGCTTCCTTTGTCTGTAGGGATAAGTTGAGGTTACTGCTTTCAGCTCAGGATGTTTTTTCAATGTTTTTCTCCGGCACGCGGAGGGGATTTGCCTGTTCGATCTTTTCTAAGAGCTTGTATATGAACAAGTTCCTTTTTTTTCGCCTTTTTTTCAAAAGGATAGTCATCTTTTTCTTAAGAGAGACAATGTTCATGATTTCAAGCTTTTTGATGAACATCAAATACAGGAAAAGGAGCATGTTAAAAAAACCGATGCCAACGATAATGAACCTTGCCGTGTTCTCAAAAAGGAAACCGATAGAGAACGGCAGTATTCCGAGGAAAAACAGAAAAAAGAGCATGGACCAGTAGATCCTTTTATGGATGGTGATGTAAAGGATGTCATCATAAAAGATCCGGTCCTTTTTTACCACGTAGCTGATTGTCGTTTCCCTTTCGATGTAATCGTCTTGAAGAAAAACTTTGTTTCTTGAATTAAGACCGGAAAATTTTATTACGGGCTTTTTTTTCATGAACAATTTTCCTTAATGCTTAGCCATCCTTATAATAAGAGGAATAAAAAAGATGGAGATCCAGAAGATCATGCTTAATATGCTGAAAATGATCCCTGTGATAACAGAGGCCTTACCTCTTTTTTCAGGGTCCTTTTTTATCTGGAAAAGAGCGTAGACCGCTAATCCGATAATAAAAGGCGCTGTGAAAAAGCCGTAGCAGAAAAAGCTCAGCAGGGAGAGGCTCAGGATCAATCTTCCCCAGTTGAAATAAGACGTCTTGGTCGTTTGAAGAGCGCCGTCGTTTTCAAGCCTGTCAAAGCACCTGGGACAAAGCTTTTTCGTTTCGATCTCCGTCAGGCAGATCTCGCAGATAAAACTTCCGCATCTTTCACATATGTGATGAGCCTTGTTTTCTGCATGCAGGTA
>JAFGJP010000186.1 GCA_016929035.1 Candidatus Auribacterota bacterium
CGACCCCAACGGGATTCGAACCCGTGTTGCAAGGATGAAAACCTTGTGTCCTAGTCCCCTAGACGATGGGGTCATTAAAAAGTCGCTAGTAGCGAGTAACTAGTAGCTAGAAATTCGCACGAAGTGCGAATAACTTCGTGTTTCTTCGTGCCCTTCGTGGTTAGATTCTTAATTGAGCCGCCCGCGACTCGAACGCGGGACCCACGCCTTAAAAGGGCGTTGCTCTACCAACTGAGCTAGCGGCCCAATCTAAAAATCAAAATAAAAGGCTGTATTATAAGAAAATCCGCTTATATTTCAAGTATTTCTTTCTCTTTATGTTTCACAAGCTCGTCGACTTCCTTGATGTACTTGTCGATCTCTTCCTGAACCTTTTTCTCGCCTTCGAATTTGTCGTCCTCTGTCAGCTGTTTTTCCTTTTCCATCTTTTTAATGAGATCGTTCATCTCGCGGCGGACATTACGAAGGGCGACCTTTCCGTCCTCGGCCTTTTTCTTGATGACCTTGATAAGCTCCTTTCGTCTCTCTTCACTGAGCTCAGGAATGGGAAGACGTATGGCTTTCCCATCGATCATGGGGTTGATACCGATATTGGCTACAGTGATGGCCTTGGAAATCGCCTGCACAGATGACGGGTCCCACGGTGATACGACCATCATCCTCGGCTCCGGGATGGATATGCCGGCCAGGCTTTTTATCGGGGTCGGCGTTCCGTAATAATCGACCATGATATGGTCAACAAGAGCCGGGCTGGCTTTGCCCGTACGGATCCCGGCAAATTCTTTGTGCACGATATCAAGGGTTTTTTTCATCTTGTCATCACAGTCTTTCAGTATTTGCTGCAGTGAAGGCATACCGACCTCCTTTAAATTAAATACTCGATACACGATACAGGATAATCCATAAATAATGAAAAAATTGTCTGTCTAATGTCTTGTATCATGCGTCAAAAATCTGGAAAATCTCGAATTTTCCCGGAGTTACTCAGCTAATGGTCGTTCCTACGGTTTTTCCCTGTACAGCATGACAGATGTTCCCGGGAATCTTCATGCTGAGCACGATTATGGGCAATTTGTTCTCCATGCAAAGAGAAACAGCCGTGAGATCCATAACCTTGAGCTTTTTCCTGATGACTTCGATGAAACTCAATTTTTTCAGCTGCCTGGCATTTTTATTCTTCACCGGGTCATCTGTGTACACGCCGTTGACTTTCGTGGCTTTGATAAGAACCTGAGCGCCGATCTCGTTGGAACGAAGCGCGGCTGCCGTATCTGTCGTGAAATAAGGATTACCCGTGCCGCCCGCGAAGATCACGATCCGGCCCTTCTCGAGGTGTCGCACAGCTCTTCTTTTAATGAACGGCTCAGCGATCTCTTTGACTTCGATGGCCGTTAAAACGCGCGTTGGCGCGCCGAGTTTTTCCAGAGCATCCTGAAGAGCAACAGCATTGAGTATCGTGGCCAGCATTCCCATGTAATCAGCTGTGATGCGGTCAATACCTTTTTTACTCTCATGCGTTCCCCGGTAGATATTGCCGCCACCGATGACAACAGCGACCTGAACGCCCATGCTGTGAACCCGTTGAATCCTGGCTGCCACATCCCGAACTTCTTCGGGATCAATGCCAAAGCCGCGCTTTCCCTGAAGAGATTCACCGCTCAGCTTAAGAAGGATTCTGCTGTATTTGATCCGGGGCTTTTTTGTCATGAAAATTACACGTCCGTTTTACCTATTTAAATCCAAATTTTTCATCAGAAAAATTTACACTTCATGCCGCACCTTATGCGACTATTCAACTGAATATATTATAGAAGAAATTGAATATAAGTATAATAAAATTTCTTCTGCTCGTGCATAGAAGGTGCGGGATTCTTCTATCAATCCATTCGACTTCTCTCAGGGTTGATGCTTCACCGAAGCATCAACAGGACAATTCCAAAGAACATAAGCGCGGCGACATTTTAGACATCTTCGCCTAGCATAAATCTCACAAAGCACTTCACGTCTATTTGATCATTGACGCTTTTGGAAACAGAAGCAACATAATCTTTGACAGATATCTTCTGCTCCTTCACATAAGGCTGATGGATAAGGCAGACCTCGGAATAATATTTCTTCATCTTTCCTTCGACGATCTTATCAACGATGTTCTCCGGCTTTCCCTTGATCTGGGCCTTCTGGATCTCCTTTTCCTTCTCCAGCACGGCTGACGGGATGTCGCCCTCGCGAATATAGGCAGGAGAGGCCGCGGCGATCTGCATGCAGAGATTTTTCATAAGCTCTTTTATCTCCTGGGAGCCTGATGTCTCCGGCTTTTCGAAACCGATCTTCACGAGCACGCCGATCTTCCCTCCCATGTGGATGTAGTCTGAAACAGCTCCCTTATCATCAGACGCGATTCTTTCAAAGCGCCTGACCTTGATGTTTTCTCCGATCTTTCCCATGATATCCGTAAGCGCATCCTGAACGGTCAAAGAAGAATTCTTTACAAACTTCTGAGAAAGCAGTTCCTCGACATCCTTCGGCCCGCTCGTGACAATATGTTCAGCCACATCAGTGACAAACGCGCGGAACATCTCGTTCCGGGCGACAAAATCCGTTTCGCTGTTGACTTCAACAAGAACGCCTGTTCTCATATCAGATGAAACATGAGAAGCAATTGTCCCTTCCTTGGTTTCCTTGCCTGATCTTTTCGCCGCGACAGCCATTCCCTTTTTTCTCAGGATCTCGATAGATTTCTCCATGTCTCCTTCAGCTTCAACAAGAGCTGTCTTGCAATCCATCATGCCGACATTGGTTTTATCTCTTAATTCCTTGACCATCTGTGCTGTGATCTCGACCATAACTCCTACTCCTTGCTTGAAACAGTTCGTCTCCCCTTATTTCTTTTTTGACTTATCGCCCTCTGCTTCCTTTTCTTGAGAGGATTCCGGCTTCGGGCTTTCCTTTTTGGCCTCGGCCGGCAGTCTATCTTTTTTCGGCTTCGGCTTTCTGTGATGAGCGTCTCTTGCCTTGTGCGCATGCCTTGGTTTCGTGTCTTTCTTTTTCTCCGCTTCAGCCCGCTGAGCGGTTCTTTTCTCTTCCTGCTCTTTTCGCCTTTCCGCTTCCTTTTTCTCCCGCGACGCGCGGACCTGCTCGTATTTTTCCTGTCCTGCAAGAATGGCTTCCTGGACCTTTGAGAGGATGTACTTGATGGCCCTTATCGCATCATCGTTCCCCGGAATGACATAATCAATAACATCAGGATCGCAGTTCGTATCCACAATAGCGACAACGGGTATGTTCAGCTTGCGGGCCTCGGCTACGGAAATGGATTCCCTTTTGACATCAACGACAAAAAGGAGCTGAGGAACCTCTTTCATGTCTCTTATGCCGTCCAGGTTCCTGTGAAGCTTTGTCTTTTCTTTATTGATCCCGGAAAGCTCTTTCTTTGTCAGCAGTTCGAGCGTCCCGTCTTTTTCCATTTTTTCATATTCTTCCAGTTTGTCGATGCTGGCCCTGATGGTGGCATTGTTTGTCAGCATGCCTCCGAGCCATCTTTCGGTCACATAGTAGTTCCCGGTCTGGATGGCAATGTCTTTTATCGCCTCCTTGGCCTGCCTCTTGGTGCCAACGAAAAGGATTTTTCCGCCTGCGGAGACGATTCTTGTGACGGCATCACAGGCTTTTTTCAGCTCTTCGAGGGTTTTCTGCAGGTTGATAATATAAATGCCTGCTCTTTCCTGGTAAATATACGGTCTCATCTTGGGGTTCCAGCGTTTGGTCTGGTGTCCAAAATGGACTCCGGCTTCCAACAGTTCACTGATACTGATATTCATACAAGCGGCCTCCTTTTCGCCCAAGCAGCACTTATTATAGCTGCTTAATTATATTTTTTTGTTTACAAGAAATATTTTACGTAGTTTTTTACGTAAAATATATCGGAATAAAGTGGCCTATAATATA
>JAFGJP010000187.1 GCA_016929035.1 Candidatus Auribacterota bacterium
CGACGGCACTTGCAATATGGAATTTGACCCACAAAAAAATCTTTTTGAGGGATTATCAACATCAGAGGAAGTAAGAGATCCATAAAATTCTGACTCCCTGTCTTCATAGCAGATAAACCTTTTTGAACCCCAGTAAGTTGCAAAAGCATTGTGGCAAATTTGTGTCAAATTTTGTTTTACTTCGTGTTTCTTCGTGCCCTTCGTGGCTAAATTTTTTCATTTGCACGAAGTGCAAACATTTGTGTCTATTCGTGTGAATTCGTGGTTAATTTCAGATCATCTGCGCAAAGCGCACCTTAATCAAGCTCGTATTCTTCCCGCCAGTCGTGCTCTTCTTTCCATTCAGGCTGGCGGGTCTTATCCAGAAGGCAGTTCTCCAGGATAAGATAGTCCATATCTGTCCGCATAAAACACGTATAGGCATCTTCAGGGGTGCAGACAATGGGCTCGCCCCTGACATTGAACGACGTGTTGATAATAACAGGACATCCTGTTGCTTCATAAAAACTTTTAATCAGCCTGTGATACCGCGGGTTCCTTGTGCTGTCAACGGTCTGAAGCCTGGCGGAAAAATCCACATGCGTCACAGCCGGAATCTGGCTTCGCTCCACATACAGCTTTTCAAAACCTTTCTTTTCATTCAGCTCTTCGCTGACGTCAAAGCATTTTTCTTTCTTCACATCAGCAACAAGCAGCATGTAAGGGCTCTCCTCATCAAGATAAAACCATTCTGAGGATTTTTCTTTGAGCGCACTCGGAGCAAAGGGACGGAAAGATTCCCTGAACTTGATCTTCAGGTTCAGCTTTTTCTGCATCTCCGAGTTTCTCGCGTCGCCTAGAATGCTTCTTGAGCCAAGGGCCCTCGGCCCGAATTCCATTTTCCCGGAAAACCAGCCGATGATATAACCTTTTTGCATAAGATCGACGACTCTTGAAAAAACGTCTTCTTCTCTGAGAATCTCGTAAGGGGCTTTTTTCACTTTCAAGAACTCTTCTATCTCACTTAATGGAAAGAAAGGCCCCAGGAACGAGCCTTTCTGAGTATCTGAAGAAGAAACAATCCTCTCATTTTTCAGATACCGGTACCACACAGCCAGCGCCGCACCCAGCGCTCCTCCGGCATCGCCGGAAGCAGGCTGAATCCATATCTTCTTAAAGATCTTTTCTTTCAGGATCTTTCCGTTCCCCACGCAGTTGAGGCTCACGCCTCCGGCCAAGCAGAGATTGTCTTCACCTGTGACTTTCCTGACATGTCTCGCCATACGAAGCATGACTTCTTCGGTTACTTTTTGTATGGACGCGGCGATATCCATTTCTTTACTTGTTATCTTTGTTTCAGGAACACGCGGCGGACCGCCAAAAAGACTGTGAAAGGCATCGCTTGTCATGGTCAATCCACTGCAGTAATTAAAATATTTCATATTGAGCTTGAACGACCCGTCTTCTTTAAGATCAATCAGCTCATCAAAAATCTTTTGGGCGTACTTCGGCTCCCCGTATGGAGCAAGGCCCATGACCTTATACTCGCCGGAGTTGACCTTGAACCCGGTGTAATAGGTAAACGCCGCGTAAAGGAGTCCGAGCGAGTGAGGAAAACGGATATCGTAAAGGATATGGATATCATTGCCTTTGCCTGTTCCAAAACTTGTCGTTGTCCACTCGCCGACGCCGTCGAGAGTCAGGAAAGCGGCCCTTTCAAAAGGAGACGGATAAAAAGCGCTGGCCGCATGTGCTTCATGATGACGTGTAAAAAGGATCTTTCCCTGAAAATCTTTCTGTATTTCCTTTCGGATGAGCTCCCTCATCCAGAGCTTGTCTTTCAGCCAGAGAGGGATGGACATCAGGAAAGGCCTGAGCCCTCGGGGAGCATAGGCCAGATGCGTCTCGATGATCCTCTCAAATTTTAAGAACGGCTTGTCATAAAAAGCGATGATATCAATATCTGAAATGGAAAGCCCTTGAGATTCCAGGCAAAACCGCAGCGCATTTTTTGGGAAACGGGAATCATGCTTTTTCCGGGAAAACCGCTCTTCCTGAGCCGCTGAGACAATATCCCCGTCTCTGACCAGTGCCGCGGCGCTGTCATGATAAAAGCACGAAACACCAAGAATATTCATAAAGCGTAACCTTCAGCTAAGGTTATCAGGGGATCAGGACATCAGGTTGTGAGTATCAGAATACCAGGTTATCAGGATTTTATCTGATTTCCTGTTACCCTGATATCCTGCCTCCTGGTATCCTGTTCATCTGATATCCTGTTTTATTCTTTTGACTATTGCCATTATATTACAAAAATTCTTCATAGACCAGATGTACTGTTTCAGCCGGATATGCCCTTTTTCCCGTTCTCTTTCCTTTGAGTTAATTTCATTTTTCGTATACAATAGGGCAAAACTCTTGGAAAGAACATGGATTATTCGATCGTCATCCCCTTTTACAATGAAGAAGACAATGTTTTCGAACTTCTCGATGAGCTGGTAAAAACGCTTCATGATGCATCTCTCGATGCAGAGATCATCGCTGTCGATGATGGAAGTACGGACCAGACTTTGAAGAGTCTTCAGGACGTGAAAACACGATTTCCTTCCGTTCGGATCATCTGCATGGAGAAACGCTCCGGCCAGTCCGCTGCCCTTTGGGCCGGCATACAGAACGCCAGGGGAACCGTGATCATTACCATGGACGGCGACCGGCAGAACGACCCGTCAGACATCCCGCGCATGACTGCTCTTATGAAAGACCATGACGCGGTCTTTGGATGGAGGAAAAACCGTAAAGACCCTCTGGGGAAAAGATTGTCCTCATGCCTGGCCAACGGCATCAGGACCCTTTTTCTCGGAAAAGACGTCCATGATACAGGATGCGGGCTCAAAGTCATGAAAAAAGAATTTCTTGAAGATATTTTCCCTTTTAACGGAATGCACAGGTTTTTCCCGTCGCTTCTCAGGATGAAGAAGGCCCGCTTTACAGAATGCGCGGTCAATCACAGGCAAAGACAAAAGGGAAAAACAAAATACAGCGCCCTTAACCGGGTCTTTACTGCATTTTGTGACCTTCTTGCGGTCAAGTGGATGCAAAAAAAACGCCTTCAATATTCAATTAAGGAGATACGGTGATGTTTGAACTGAACGGCTGGATTATTCTCGGACTCGTTGCGCAATTCCTTTTCTTTATGAGATTTTTCATCCAGTGGATCGCATCGGAAAGAAAAGGCAAGTCGATAATTCCCATAGGGTTCTGGTACCTCAGCATCTCGGGCGGACTTCTTCTTCTCGTCTATGCTATTCATATCAAAGATCCTATCTTTATTCTCGGCCAGTCCATGGGTAGCTTCATCTACGGAAGGAACCTCTACCTGATTTACAAAAACAGAAAAAATGACATGACCCTCGCCACGTGATGTCTATAAATCCAAAATACTAAATCCTAAACTATACGGATCCACAATCACAAATTCAAAATAAAATAAGCTTTGCCGTGATTTACGGAGGTTGCTTCGCTTCGCTCGCAATGACGACGTTTTACATCCCATGTCCACTATTTTTATCTTCGTGCTCTTCGTGGCCCTTCGTGGCTAACTTTTGTGTTTTTTTGCCGAAGGCAAACCTTCTCCCCTATTTGTGTTTATTCGTGTGGATTCGTGGTTAATAATTATAATCATCTGTGCGCAGAGCGCACTCCTCAATGTGTCATTTTTCATTTGAAATTTGAAATTTTTATTTACAGAATTCTGTAAATAAAAATGGAATGGCCGATATTAGCCACGGGACGCTTATCCCAGAGGTATTTGAAAAATTCCGGATTATCCAGATAGACGCCGCGAAGGTGTGTTGCGCTGATGGCAAAATAACCCGGCTTTTCCTTCACATAGGCCTCAGCAGCTGTTACAAAAGCTTTTTCAATAACGTCTCTCCCTCCGGGCCGGAGCGAAAAAGACGTCAGGTCAGGCGAAAAGCGGATTTTCCTGTAGAGAGGGTCGTCCTGTCCAAAGTAAACCAGATAGATCCAGTCCAAGCCTTCTTCATCCATATAGACTTTCAGGCCTTTGAGGTCCTGTCCCCAGTCAAGATTGGAATCAACAAGATATTCGCTTCCTCTATCAGGCCCCCCGGCAGCCTCATTGAAATAGGCCAGATAATCCGGATAGATACGCAGCGACCCTGCAGCGTACCATGTGCACAAAAGAAAAAAAACAGCTGTCAGCATTGCTTTTTTTCTTTCCTTGATGAATGCAACTATGACGCCGCAGTAAACAGCCAAAAGCGGATGAAGAGGAAGCATGTATCTGTATCCCAGGTTAAGCGAAAAAAAGACAAGAAAAAGAAAAAAAATGACGACAATGCTGATGAGAAAAACATGGATTTCTTTTTTGTCCCTCTTTTCGAATAGAAATATCAGAACAGCAAAGAGGAAAAAGGCAAGAAGAGGAAGAGGATTCTTGATCAGAAAAGCCAGGGGGAAATATCCCAGCCAGCTTGTTTTTTTCATCTTACCCATAAAGTATGCATGATGCCCTTCTTCAAGATGCCTCATGCCTCCTGTCAGTCCCTTCCAGAGGTTTTTTGCCTGCTGGACCAGCGTGTATTCTTTTACAAGATCCTGCTGCTCAGAAAAGGCTTTCCTGTATTCCTTCACCTGGCCGTCAAAAAGGATATAGGAACAAAAAAGGACGATCGCCCCTAATAGACATATCATCAGGCATTGCGCAAAAGCCGTGAAGATCCTTTTTATTTTTTTTTCTCTCCCTCCCCCTTGAAATCTCCAGAGAAGAAAAAGGATGATGGGAAGCACAGCCAGCGCAGAGTACTTGGTCGCAAGAGCCATCCCGTAAACAAGACCGAGGAGAAGAAGGTTCTTTGTGCTGTTTTCCCTGATCGTCAGGTAGAGCTGATAAAATGTCATGAAAAGAAAAACGGTCAAAAACATATCGTTCTTGGCAATACGCGCATGAGCAAGAACGTTCGGATCAAAAACAAAAATAAACAGGGAAAAAAGACCGGCCCATCTTCCGAAGACAAGCGTTGAAAATGATAAAACAAGAATCCCGAGAAAAAGCGAAAATATAACGACGACCAGGCGGCTTGTAAAAAGAAGGTCATCCGCATCGTTTCCGCTTCCAAAAAAAAACTTTCTTCCAAAATCATATCGCCTGTCGACAGGATCTTTTGTCGTCCAGGCCTCTGAAGCAAAGGGCACATGCGGCTGATGAAAAAAAAGGGGCAGGGCCAACAGATAGCGAAACAGCGGCGGGTGGTCGTTGACAAGCCGGTGGCTCCCTGTCAAAATCTCCGTCATCCCGGCCGGCGCATGGACAACTTCATCATACGTCGGCGATTTCCCGGCCATGCTGAAGGCACACTGAAGAAAAAATATAAAAAAAAGACATGCTGACAGCAGAAGATGGAGCGGTCCCGAGGGTTCTTTGGCTTGATCCATGAGCTCACTTTTTGACAAGGTCATAAACGTTCTGGCTTACGACTTCACGGTTCTCGGCATCCCATATAAATCCTTTTCCAACTCTATCCTGCGGGATATCCTTGACCAGACCGCTTGTTATAAGATCATTTAAGCTCTCAATATCCTTTCCGAAGTGGTCTCTGTAAGCCTTTGCTGCTCTGTTAAGAAAAAGAAGGCTCTGATACCACTCCAGATTTTTTTCAAGGCGGGTTTTCAGATTGTGGTCCTCGGTCTCATTCATCTGACGGGCAATCTGATAGATGGCGGCTTCATATTTTTTGTCTACATAGAAAGAGTACGCATAAATAACAGAAACAAATTCCGGCGCATCCCTGTGGTTGGATGCCGCTTTCAGGTACTTTCTCGCTTCCTCGTAATCTCTTAAGTTGTAAAGCGCAATCCATCCGGCATCAAACATCGTTCTCCACCGGGGGTCTCTCTGATAACTGTTTTTCAAGACTTCTATCATCTTCCTCGCCATATCCACGTTGAGAGCCCATCCCCGGCCGAAAAGGAGAATGTAATCATTGGATTCATCCAGCGCATT
The DNA here is from genome assembly GCA_016929035.1 of Candidatus Auribacterota bacterium. Classification (GTDB taxonomy): domain Bacteria; phylum Auribacterota; class JAFGBW01; order JAFGBW01; family JAFGJP01; genus JAFGJP01. Next base: position 6,005 of record JAFGJP010000187.1, read on the forward strand.
GGAAAGATCGATAAGGTCGTAAAAATAGTCGATGTCAATGAATTCGCTGACATGCGCGGTGATGTATTTTTCTCTCTCCGCCATTTCATCGACCTCCTTCTGGGTCATGGGGATATCTCTTCCCCCCGGCCCATGCCTGTAAGCCACGTACTTTTCTCCTTCCGGACTCGTACCTTCATGGTGATGGTGTTTCTCTCCATGATGATGCTCCTCGTGTCCCGGACCGGTCATGTGATAGTGCGGAAAATTCAGCTTTGTGCTGTAAATCACGGCCAGGAACTGGTAGTACTGCGAGGCCGCTATCGTGTGGTCCATGAAAAGAAGCTTTGACATCCTCATCGCAAAAGGGATGTTGATGAATTCTTTGACAATGGACTGCTCAGAAGAAGAAAGATACTTTTTTGATTGAAAGCTCACACAAAAAAGAAGCCCTGTGAGAATAAAAAATATCAATAGATATTTTATCCTCTGCATATTAAAGCTCCCTGTGTTTAAATATAAGGGAAGAGCCAAGGAGAAGGATCATGCTGAAAGCGGCCGAATAAGCAAGCATGGCGAGGAGGTATCCGGGATCGATCGGCTTGTCGTAGACAATATTTTTCTCCAGATTGAAATAGCGGAAATTCGGAAAAATATAATAGAGGAAAAGATAGAAATACTTAACGAAAATGGTGTCGGCGCGGTCAGCTATGTCTTTGGCTGATTCCAGCATGAGCGAGAAAAAAAACGTAACGGCCGAAACCGTAGCCGTCACAATAGGCGCCCTGATGGCCGTGTAGATAAAAAAGACCAGAGAAAGGACCATGGCCCCGCTGAGGAGCTCGGCATAGACAAAATAGACCAGCTTGAAGCTTATTTCCGGGCGTTCTTTGACGAGCACATACGTCAAAAGCCACAGCGCTATCGAGGAAAGAACAAGAAGCGTCAGATAAAGCAGTAAAAACGCTATATACTTAGCGACCAAATACTTGTATCGCTCGATCTTTTTCGAAAGAATAAAGTAAATCGTCCCTGTCTCGATTTCCTGCGAAAGGTTGGTCACCGGAAGAAAAATGATAAACGCAAATGCAACAAGCTTGGTAAAATACATGCCGAATGTCAGGATCGCCATAGTGTAATTTCCGTAGTTGTAATTGATCTGCGAGCTGTAGTGGCTGAGCCAGACAATAAAAAGAATGATGCCGATCGACGCGAGATAAAACTTGTTTCTCAGGTTTTCGAGAAGGCTGTACTTGATGACATTAAACATCATGCCCTCCTGACTGGCGGTAGCTTTTGATAAACGCTTCTTCCAGGTCTTTTGCATCGAACTGAGTAATAAAATCCTCTGTCTTTCCCTGATAGACCACCCGGCCGTTATGGATAATGCAGATGACCGTACAGATATCCTGGACTTCCGGAAGATTGTGTGAGCTGAAAAAAATGGTTTTGCCCTGTCTGTTTAAGTTCAGGAGAATCTGCTTGAGCCCGTACTTTCCGATAGGATCAAGCCCTGTAAAAGGCTCGTCAAGAATAAGAAGCTCCGGGTTGTGGACAACCGCCTGTGCAATTCCCAGCCGCTGTTTCATTCCTTTGGAAAAATTCTTGATCAGCTTCTTTTTCACGTCCTCCAGCCCGACATCTTTCAAGAGAGAGTTGATATCCTCTTCCGCAGGTTTCCCTGCTTTTCTGTAAAAGCTGGCCGCATAACGGAGAAATTCCGAAGCTGTCAGGTTGCGGGGAAGCTGGGCGATCTCAGGAAGATAACCAATGGATTCTCTGAATCTAGGTCCCCGGGTTGATCTTCCTTTGAAAAGGATCTCGCCTGAATCAGGAAAGACAAAATTCAGGATGCACTTGATGGTCGTTGATTTTCCGGCTCCGTTTCTTCCGATAAATCCAAACACATCGCCTGATGCCACGCGAAAGGTTATTTTATTTAGAACCTGCTTCTTGCTAAAAGACTTGCAAAGCTCCTTGACATCCAGCATTGTCTGCTCTCCCTTTCGAATCATATTTTAAAAAACGTCTGCAAAAAAATCAATAATCAATTCCGGTCCTTCAATAATAAGCCGTCTCTTCTTTCTCTTCTTTTTTAAAGAAAGGCCGTAATGTTATAATACGGAAAATGAGGCCTATAGAAACAAGAGAATCCTTCAAAAAAAAACTGGAATTTGAAATCCTTCCATTTGTGGAAAAGCCTGAGCGCTATATCGGGAGAGAAGGCGGAACGGTTATCAAGGGATCCTGTAAGGTCCACTTCTGCCTTGTTTTTGCGGAATCTTACGAAATCGGCATGTCCAACCTCGGTCTTCATATACTCTACAGCGCTCTCAACAAAAGAGATGACACCCTGGCTGAGTACAGCTTCTGCCCATGGAAGGACATGGAGTCCGTTATGGCCGGAAAGAGATTCCCTCTTTTCAGCTACGGCACCTATACGCCTCTCGATGAGTTCGATATCATCGGCATTTCTGTCCCGCATGAAATGTGCTATACAAATATTTTTACCATTCTTTCTCTTTCCGGGATCCCTTTGAAAAGATCAGAGCGTTCTCTCCTTGAACATCCGCTTGTCATCGGAGGAGGAGCGCTTGCCTGCAACCCGTCTCCTGTTGAAAAAATGTTCGATATGATCGTCATCGGAGAGGGAGAAAACGTCATACACGAAATTATCAACACCTACAACGAACATGTGGACAAAAAACCATCGCTGGAAAGAGAGGACTTCGTCCGGCTTTTTGGAAGCATCGAAGGGGTCTATGTTCCAGGCGGGAAAAAGCCGGTTTCCCGGGTCTTTGCCCCTTCCATTGAAACTTCGCTCATCTCCTTTCCTGTCATTGCCAACACGTCTCCTGTCCATGACAGATGCGTGGTCGAAATCGCAAGAGGGTGTCCCTGGGGCTGCCGGTACTGCCAGGCCGGATATGTTTATCGGCCTTACCGCGAAAAAAAAACAGATAACGTTCTTCAGGAAGCGCGTCTTTTGCTCAATGCGCGCGGGGAACAGGAAATATCCTTTCTTTCCCTTTCCTCCTCTGATTACAAAAACCTTAAGGATATCATCCTTCACTTTAAGAATCAGAATGATTTTGAAAATATGACTATCAGCTTTCCTTCGATGAGGATCGAACGCTCGACGCTTGATGTCGTCCGCTCCATATATTCGAAAAAAAAGCCGACGATCACCCTTGCGCCGGAAGCCGGCTCGGAAAGAATGCTCCGCATCATCGGAAAAAAAGTCAATCTTAAAGACTTCATTGATATTTCTTCCGAAATCTATAAAGAAGGCTGGCAAGGCATCAAGCTCTACTTTATGATCGGTCTCCCTTTTGAGTCCGATGATGACCTCATGGGCATCTGCCATCTTATCCAAAGCATCAGCCTCGCCAGGAAAGCATTTGACGGAAAAATGGGCCAGCTGAACGTGACCGTCTCCAGTTTTATCCCAAAGCCTCATACGCCTTTCCAATGGGCAAGGCAAAATTATCCTGAGGAGATCCGAAGAAAGCAGGCTTTCCTGAAAAAAAACGTCAAGAACAGGTTTGTCACGCTCAAGTTCCAGCCCCCCTGGCAAACACTCGTCGAGGGGCTTCTTTCAAGGGGCGATGAGAAAATCTTCTGTCTCCTTGAAAAAGCCTGGGAAAAGGGAGCGCGGTTTGACAACTGGTCAGAAGCGTTTCAAAAATCATTTTGGGAGGACTCCTTAACGGAGCTGTCGATTCCTGTCGAGGGATACTTAGAGGAAAAATTGACTGATCGTCAGCTCCCGTGGGAGAATATTCAGATGTCACCGGGAAAAGCTGTACTACAAAAAGAATGGGAAAAGGCAAAGAACCATGCTTTTCACACTTGACAAGTTCCAGACAGATGCCATGTCCTTTGCGGAAAGCGGTTTTTCCGTCATCGTCTCTGCTCCTACCGGGAGCGGAAAAACGAAGATAGCGGAGTATGTTATTGAAAAATCTATCCAAGAGGGGCAGGGAGCAATCTACACAGCTCCGATCAAGGCTCTCAGCAACCAGAAATTCCGCGACTTTCAGAAGCTCTACGGCGACAAAGTCGGTATTCTTACCGGCGACGTATCGATCCATCCTGATGCGGATATACTGATCATGACAACAGAAATATATAGAAACACGCTCTTTGAAAAAGATTCAGGAAAAATCCGCGGAAAAAAATGGGTGATCTTTGATGAGATCCACTATATCGATAACCTTGAAAGGGGAACAGTCTGGGAAGAAAGCATTATTTTCTCGCCTCCAGAGATCCGCATCCTCGCTCTCAGCGCGACCATTCCCAACATCCGCCAGCTTGCTGCCTGGATCCAGAGTATCCGCCACGAAGAGATCAAGATCATCATAGAAAATAAAAGGCCCGTTCCCCTCGTCCACCGGTTCCAATGCGCCAACCGTGTTTATGATGATTTGAAAAAGCTGTCTTCAGTCTACGACGCCTACAGGCATGTTTCCCGCAAAAGCCGGTATTCTGATAAGAAGGGCCCTCCGAAAAACCGCACCTCCGACCTTCTCCAGTATATCCAGAGGAGCAATGGATTTCCCTGCATATTTTTTTCCTTTGGGAGAAAGCGCTGCGAAGAGCTCGCCGAAAGGACCGTCCGGCTGAACCTCCTTGATAAAGACGAAAAAAAAGAGATCTGCTCTCAATACGAACTCCTTCTTGAAAAAATGAACATCCAGACCGACCGGACGGCCCAAAAGCTTTACTCCCTTGTCCAGCGCGGCATAGCCTATCACCATGCCGGCATGCTGCCAAGCCTGAAAGAAGTGATCGAAAGGCTTTTTACATCCGGCCTTATAAGGCTGATCTTCACCACGGAAACATTTGCTCTCGGCATCAACATGCCGGCAAAAAGCGTTGTTTTTGAAGAACTGCGAAAATTTTACGGTCATGCGTTTGACTACCTGACAACACGGGACTTTTATCAAATGGCCGGACGATCAGGCCGAAGAGGCATGGATAAAAAAGGAACTGTCTACTCACGCGTCAATCCCCGAAGACTGCCTTTGCATGTCTTAAAGAGGATCATTACAAGCTTTCCTGAAAAAGTCGAAAGCCAGTTCAATGCGGCTTATGCTGTTCTTCTGAATCTCTACAGCCAGATGCGCGATGAGCTTCTTCAGATTTATCCGAAAAGCTTCCATTATTTTCAGACAAGCCCGAAAGAAAGGAACAAGGCTCTTACTGCAATAAAAAACAAGATCTCCTTCCTGAAAAGCATGGGCTACATTGACGAGAAAGGGCTGACGTCAAAAGGAAAATTCGCTTCCCAGATCTACGGCTACGAGATTCCTCTCTCCGAGCTGTTCGTGGAAGGCTTTTTTGAAAACTCATCAATCGAAGAGATCGCCTCGGTTCTCAGCGCTGTTACCTATGAGCCCCGGAAAGGTTATGAATTTTCTCCGGAGGTGCCGGCCCCTGTCGTTCCCATCAGGAAGGCCACACGAAAACTCTCCAAAAAAATTTTCAAGATGGAAATGCGCTTTCATCTGGCGCCTTCGTCGCCGAGATTCCATTACCATCTCTCCCCTTCGCTGATCCAGTGGATCGAGGGAGCCCCTTTTGACGAGCTTTCCTCTCTCCAGAATGTCGACGAAGGCGAGGTCGTAAGAAATTTCCGCATGGTGATCCAGCTGGCAAGAGAGCTTCAGAACACACCCGGATGCTCCGGCTCCTTTTATCATAAGATGTCCTCTCTCCTGAAAAAAATGAAAAGAGACGTCGTTGACGCGGAAAATCAGCTCAGGATAAGCTAGAGAAGGTGTGCTACGCACAGATGATTGCCATTCTACTGAGGTTGCTTTCTGCAAAAAAAGAAAACGTCGTCAACGAAGCATTCCAAATAAAGATTTTTTCTTCTTATCGTGAATCCTGTATCGTGTATCTTCTTAATATTAAAATCGATATTTCTCCCCATTGATGTTCAGAAGAAGACCAATGGCGATGAAGCTCGTCAGAAGCGAGGACCCGCCATAGCTCATAAAAGGAAGCGGAAGTCCGGTAATGGGCATCAACCCTACTGTCATGGCCGTATTGATGAAGACATGGGTAAACAGCATGACGCTGATACCGACAGCCGCTACTTTTCCATAAACGCTTCCCGCCCGGCTGGCGATCGACATGCAGATGTAAAGCAAAATAAAATAAAGGCTGATAACGACGGCAGAGCCGACAAATCCCCACTCCTCGCCTAATACGGAAAAAATAAAATCCGTGTGCTTTTCCGGGAGAAAGCCGAGCTGCGTCTGCGTGCCGTGAAACCAGCCCTTTCCATAAAAGCCCCCGGATCCGATGGCAACCTTTGACTGAAGAAGAGTATATCCCGAGCCCGTGGGATCTGCATTAGGATTGATGAAAGTCAAAAGCCTGTCTTTCTGATACTGTGCGAGCCTCATCCACAAAAACGGTGCTGCAACGAGGCCAAGAACAACTGACCCCACGAGATAAAATCTGTTGGCTCCAACAAAAAAAAGCATGGCAAAAAGAATAGGAAAGATGATCATGGCTGTGCCCAGATCCGGCTGTTTGAAGATCAGGAACATCGGAACCGATGCCAGTAAAATCGAAATAAAAAAGAAGTGAAAGGATTTTCGGTTGTCAAAATCCGATTGAAAATACTGGGCCAGCGCCAGAATAACCGTGATCTTGCAGAATTCAGACGGCTGAATCGA
>JAFGJP010000188.1 GCA_016929035.1 Candidatus Auribacterota bacterium
AGGGCCTTATCAAAGACACCGAAATAAAGAAGAGGAAAAGGCGTTCTGCCGGCGAACGGAAGGTCATTGAAGAAGTAGCCGAGCTCATAAGAAAGAAACCCTGCCAGAAAAGCCTTTTTTGAGAAGGACTCGATTTTTTCAAAGGCAGAAGGGACATCTTGTTCTTTTTCTACGCAGATGATCTCCTTTGGCTGAGAGAACAGATAACTTTTAAAATTTTCTCTGTCGCATCTGACGGTTTCAAAAAGGAAGACATGCTCTTCTTTTGAAAGGAAATTCTCGTTAAGGCAGGGAAGGGAGAAGTAAGTTTTCATAAGATTATCAAGCCATCAGGGTATCCCTTCGACTCACTCCGTTCGCTCAGGACAAGCAGGTGGAGGGATATCGGGGTATCAGAATATCAGCTTATCCGGATATCAGGAAAAAGAAGACAATAATTTTGAAGTTTAGAATCAGTTAAACAGATTTTTTAGAGATCATGCAGTGGTTACCAGGATTTTTCTGATTCCCTGCTCCCCTGATGCCCTTCTTTATGCCTGTCCTGAGCTTGTCGAAGGGGTCTTCTGATAATCTGATGTCCTGTTTTTCCTTCGCGTACCTTCGCGCTCTTCGCGGCTCGATCTGTTTCTTTATTTTCCTGATTTTCTGATACTCTCATCTATTCTCTATTTTCTAACTTCTGTCTTCTTTGTATCTTCTATCCTTTCTACTTTCTACTGAATACTCGCTACTTTTTTAGATATACCCTTTTTCTTTATACCATTCAGCTGTACGCTTCAGCCCTTCCTCAATGCCGATCTTCGGCTGATAGCCCAGATCTTTTTTCGCCTTGTCGATGCGGAAAGCGCGGTTTTGCCTGAACCAGTCCACCCGCCTTCGAAAAAGAGGGGGGGATATTTTAAAAGGCATGCAAATGAATTCACATGCGCAGGCCGCAGCATAGAGAGGGAAAAAAGGCAGGTGAGTGAACTTGACGTCGATTCCCATGGACTCGCCGACTTTTTTAACGAGGTCTTTTATGGCAAAATATTCTTCGTCAGCGATGATGTAGGGCTCGGCGCTGAACTTGCCGCTCTCAAAAGCGCACCAGAACCCTTCGCTGAGGTTGTCGATGTAAACAGGATGGTAGTAGGCCTTCCCGCTGCCAAACATGAGAAATTTTCCTTTTTTTGCCAAACGGAAAAGATGTACAAACCGTTCAGGGTCCCCGGGGCCGTATATCGCTGTCGGTCTTATGATGACGGATCTCAGGCCCTTTTGCGCAAATTCCGTGATGACCTTTTCCCCTTCGTATTTACTGTATTGATAAAAATCCGCAGGGACAATGGGAGTGTCCTCGTCTCCCGGAGGGTTCTTAACATCCCCGTGGACGCCCTGCGTGGAGCAGTATACGAGCTTCCTGAGGTCAAGCTTGAGAGATTCTTCACAAAGAATCCGCGTTCCGTCCCGGTTGATATGAAGGTAAACATCATGAGAGACATTGATTTTCCGGAAAGCGGCGGCCAGATGAAAAACACCCTCTGCGCCTTCCAGGCTTTCTTTGACTGCTTTGCGGTCTGTAACGGAGCCGAGAATGATCCGGGCTCCCTTTTCCCTGAGCTCATCGTAAAAAAGCCCTTTCTGATTATCGAGGACCGTGACTTCATGGCCTTTTTCGATAAGGAAGCTTACAAGCGCGCTACCAGTAAAGCCGGTTCCGCCGGTGACCAGTAATTTCATGAGTTTCCCCTTTGCTCTGTAGACGTTTTGGGATGATTATAAATAACATCATTCGAATGTCAATTTTATTTGCTTAATTTGTTGTTTGATTATAATCATTAAGTAATGATAAAGTCTAGTTGGAAGGCACTATGAAGAGTAAAAAGCATGAATTTTTTGTTGTTTTTCTTTTGTCGGCCCTTTTAACGGGAGTGTTTTTGTTCCCTCTCTTTCCGCATTTTTTTGAAGGTATCCCTTATACGCACAGCCCGGAAAAAGGATTTGAGGTCGTAAAGAATTTCCAGGGAGACCACTATCAGTTTCTTTATCACCTTGCTCTTTTAAAGAAAGTCTTCGAGGGAGAGATATCCTTTCTGACAGAGGGATATCAGTTTTCCACGCCTTATAAATCGAGCTATATGACGCCTTATTTCCCTCCGCTCGGGCCGCTTTTTCTTCTCCTGTCTTTTCTGGGGTATGCCGGGGCTTATAATGCGCTTATTGTTCTTTCTTTTCTTGTAGCGATGCTCTCGAGCTATTTTTACCTGAGGCATCTCCGCGTGCCGCTTCCAGGAGCTCTGCTTGGCGCTGTTATTTTCAGCTTTTTCCCTTACCGCGTCGCCTCGCTTTACGGAGGGCATCCGGCAGGAATGATGATTGCCTTTATCCCTCTGTTCCTGCTTCTTTTTGATACGTCCTTTTCATTCAAAAGCACAGTATTATCCCTGGCTGCAGGCCTTCTGTTAATCTTCTTTGCTTTTTCTGAGCCTCACTATCTTTATTTTCTTTTTTTGCTCATACCCGTTTATTTCTTTTATATTTTTATTAGAGAAACATCTTTTTTCCCCGTTGATATTAAAGGCTTTTGGGGGCTTTTTTCTTCTCTTGTCCGCTTTCAGGGAAGAACCCGCTTTTTTTTGTGGAGCGGATTTCTTGCCTGTGAAGCTTTTGTGGTCTTTTATGCTCTGAGAAGGGGAGGCCGGAGCCTGACTTTGGTTTTATTGTCTTTTGCCTTGGGGTTTTTTCTGTTTCTATCCTGGATCTCTTTGGGATATTTTTTAAGCTGGCTTTTTCTTCAAAAAAGATTTGACTCCCGTGCAAAAGAGTCTCTTTTGGCAAAAACAGTCGTTTTCAACGGTTTTTATTTGTATTTTTTTGCACTCGTCATGGATATCAAGAACCTTTCGCTTTTTGTCTTTTTGGGAGTTTTTCTCGTCTATTTCGGAGCCGTTATTCTCCCTGCCGGACCAGCTGGCTGGAAAAGAGGAACTTCTGATATATCAGGATATCTTAAAAAGATATTTTCTTATTCGATCCAGGCCTTGTCTTTTTCCTGGCCTTTGCTTCTGTGCATGCTTTTCTGCGCGGGCTACATGTTTCATTTCAAGGAAAGCTCTCTTGACGCTTCAGCCATCGAAGGGGGGAGAAAGCTCTTTGAAGTCAGGCTTTTTTCTCCGAAGATTGGAGATGTTTTTAAGCCTTTCAACACAGAATCGTCAAAATACGTCTATCCGGGTCTCGCGGCTGCCCTGTCGTGTGTTGCCGGCTTTGTCCTCTGGCTCATCCGTTTTAGAAAAAGAAAGGCCATTGAAGCAAAAGATGTGAATTTTACCTTTTTTCTTGTCCTGGCTTGTTCAACATATATTTTATCCTTCGGTCCGAATATTTCGATGCCGCCGCTTTTTGAGCTTTCAAGACGGTTCGTGCCTTTTTTCAGCTTTATCCGAAGCCCGATAAAGATCATTGTCTTTTCGGCCCTTTCCATGTCGTTTCTTTCAGGGATGATTTTTTCTGAAGTAAAAAAAGGGAAAATGATACCTGCTGTTCTTATCATCGGTGTATTCGGAGAATTCTTTTACCTGCAGGATATGGGGATCTCCAGGATCGATAGCCGGAACGCTGTTCTGAGTGAACTGAAAGGATCGGACCAGCCAGGCAGAGTCCTCTTTCTTCCCATCTGGCCCGGAGACAGCAGCTGGTCATCGCTTTACCAGCTGTATTCTCTGCAAACAGACCGGTTCATGATCAATGGATATCAGCCGGTCGTCTCAAGCGATTACATCGAAAAAGTGGCCAATCCTCTTTATCCGCTTAACTTCGGACGGATATCAAATAAAGAATGGATAATTATCCAGGAGCTTAATGTGACAGATATTGTCTTCCAAAAGGAAGCCTTCCCAAGAAAGGTCAGCCCTTTCCCGCAAAGGTTTACTTTTCTTAACCTGAAGAATTCTCCTTATCTGGAATATATCATTTATGATGATCCCCTTTATCTCTTTAAAGTGAAAAACCTGTCAAAAGAGGCTTCAGAAGACCTCAAGAACGTTCCTCCGGTCTGTTTTCCTTTTGGGTTTACAGAAGAGGGAGAAAGATTTAGACCTGTGACAGGGAGTGTTGAGAGAAAAGCTGTCAAGGACGCATCAGGGGGAAGCGTTCTCGAGTTCCCTCATGAAGAAGAGGCGGCGGCCTATCTTGATAAGTATTTCCCGGACGGCGAATACGAAGGATTTGTCAGCTGCAGGCTGCTTCACAAGGAAGATGCCTTTGAGGTTGCGTGGAAAATCATCGGCCCTGACGGGGCGGCCGTCCCCGGAGGAGAGGTCCTTTTTGAGACTTCGACTTTAACTGAAGATGAAAAAGATTGTTATCGTCTGCCTTTCAGCTTTTCATTTCCAGAGCCGGGATTGTACAGATTTGTTCTGGCCAAGAAGGGAAGAGGGCAGATCCAATTTGATTATTTTTATCTCAAATGCAAGGGACAGACTGATCCTTACGAGAACATTTCTGCCTGTGACGGAATTTTTACCGGTGAGGTTGTTGAAGATGCTCCTTACAGTTCAGCCGTTTTCGTGGATTCTTTTGAATATCCGCCCGGCCCGGCTGTCTTTGCTCCAAACAGGTTTTACAAAAAAGGTTCTTACTTGGCGGAGTTTTATTTGAAAAAAGAATTTTCCGGCCGCAGCGAAGATATCCTGGCGCGTCTCCAGGTGACCGACGCGTATGGTCAGGAGATATTTTCTGAAAAATCAGTAAAAGACAGAGATTTCAAGGGTGATTCCTGGAACATCTTTCCGCTTTCTTTTGAGCTCGAAAGAGGCCGCATATGCAATTTTTATGTTCATTTTGAAGGGAAAGGGAAGCTCTGGGTGAGGGAGATACGGGTCCGCGGCACAAAGGGAGAGCCCTCTTCAGGGAAAGACTGAGAAAGGACATCATGAAACAATCTGAAGCTTATTTGAACAGACAGAATTTTGAGGCGTATATCCCCCAGAGAATACTGGAGCTGACAAAGGGAGGCAAGGTCCTGGATGCCGATGTGGTCAACGCATATCCGAATGACCTTGAGAAAGCTGATGCCCGTGAACTTCTCTCCGGGAATCTGACAAGCCGGGAAAGGGAGAGAGCCGTTGATCTTCTTCTTGATGGAAAAATGGTGTTTCAATTTCTTTTTGCCGGAGCAGCCACGCGGGCAGCGGGCATCCTTAAAGGAGGGGCCAAATATTCCTTCAGCATCGACTCTTTCAGGGACAATGTGGATAAGGTCGTCAGCTTAAATAAGGAGAAGCTGAAATCCGGCGCAGGCAAGGAGGAAAAGAAAAATCTTGAAGAAGAGATTTCTTCTCTGGAAAGGAGCCGAAAAGATTTTGAAAAAAGGAGCCTGATCCCTCTTTGCCTGGGAGCAAGAGAAGTCTGCCAGCTGCGCCTGATGCTGGAGCGGTTTTCATCGGAAAAAGGCCGCGCTATCCAGGATGTGCTCAACAATATCTTTTTTTTCGTTCACATCAATGAGCAGTCAAAAGATTTCATTCTTCAGGATTTCCTTAAGCATCGGTTTTTTGGCTTTCACAGAGATCATATCATCTTTATTATCCAGGACGCTTTTTGCGGTTATGTTTTCAAGGGAGATGACCTGAAGAGAGTCGAAGGCAGGAGCCGCCCCTTTGGCCACGGCTATACGCTGATGCAGACAGTTACGCCGGGAAGCGGTTTTATCCTGAGGGGCGCGGATGACGTTTGCTTCATCAAAGAAAGCCCTTTGCAATACGTTTCAGATGCTTCAAAAGGAAAAGCTCTGCTAATGAACAATGTGAACATCGATGACCTGACCAAGCTTACAGACCTCGTGGCCGACACGGAGAGAATCAGTTTTTCGATGCAGTGTCTTTTAGAAGGAGATGCCGATGTTCTTGTAGAGGGGGTATGGAACACAAAAGGGCAGAAAGGAGGAAGCTGGTTAAAAGATACGGTCTCTGGAAAAAAGATTCTCGTTGAAGGAATGTGCCTGAAAACCAGCCGGTTTCAGAAACTTTTCATTGGTGAAGGAGGCGGAAGAAAAGATATTTCCCTGATGCCGCTTCTTAACAAAATGTCGAACACTTATAAAATAGAGCCGCTCTTGAAATACCTGCCGGAAGCCGGCCTTTCCAATTACCTGGATAGAAGAGACGGCGTCTTTTTCCTGGAATCTGTGACAGGCGATGTCACGCAGATCACGAATATCCGGAGCGAGGCCTTTGTCAAGATCGATTCCCAGACGCAGAGGCCGGAAGAAATTCAGACCTTTAAAAGCGTCAGAGATGTTTATCTGACTCTTGAAAGCATGCAAAAACAGGATTCAAATACAGACTTTTCCTCCCTTGCAGAGCGCGTGCTTGAAAATCGTTCCTGATTTTGTGGCAGATCAGAAATTTTATTCACTGATAATAATTTTATCTCTTCTTCATTTTCCATGTTGATTTTTATCCTTTTTGTTATATAATTAAAATTCTTTTACTGACTGCATATACCATATAATCTAAGAAAAATCGCAAAAAAGGATGTTGGTTATGGATTTTATAAAAATCTTGGAATTGAGCCTGGCTGCGGCCCCGCAGGTTCAGCGCAGGCCTTCGCTGTCTGAGCAGCTGGTTTATATGCTCCCCATGTTCGGCATCATGTTTTTTATTCTTTATTTATTTATATGGAAGCCTCAGCAAAAGAAGCAGAAAGAGCATCAGACGATGCTTGATTCCATGACAAAAGGGGATAAAGTGGTCACCATCGGAGGTATTCACGGAGTCCTTATAGGCGAAAAGAACAATATTGCCGTCATCAAGATATCTGAAAATACGAAAATCGAAATCAATAAAAGCGCGATTGCCTCTGTTGAAAAAAAGTAATCAGGATCGACAAGGAGAAAGTAAGAGGAAAAGATGGATAAGACGTTAAAATTCAAGTGGACGTTAATTGTTGTCATTATCGGTGTATGCATCTGGCTTTTCTGGCCGCCTCAGGAAAAGCTGAATTTCGGGCTTGATCTCAAGGGCGGAACGCATATGATCCTTGAAGTGGATACGACCGGAATAGATCAGAAAGATGTCTCCGGGGTCGTTGACGGGACGCGGCGAGTCTTAAAGAACAGAATCGACCCTGAAGGGATAAGAGAGCTTGAAATCAGGAGCTATGACAACAGAATATTCATACAGATCCCGGATATCAAAGATATCGATAAAGTCAGAAGCCGTATCCATCAGACAGCGCTTCTTGAATTCTGCCTGGTGAACAATAATCCTGAAGATATCAAGAAAGCCAGAAGCGGGGAAAACGTTCCCGGCTATCGCCTGGCAACGTTCATGGAAAGCGAAGCAAAAGATTCGGAACGCGATGAAGAAGACATTCTTATAAAGTCTGAGCCGGAGCTGACAGGGAAATATCTCGCCAAGGCAAAAAGTGTTTTTGGGGGAAGCTTCAATGAGCCCATGGTGGGATTCGAGTTTGATTCTGAAGGAAGCCGGCGTTTTGCTCTTGTGACAAAAGAGAACAAGGGGGAGAGGCTCGCGATTCTTCTGGATGGCCTTGTCATCAGTGCTCCTGTTATCAAAGATGTCATTCACAAAGAAGGAGTGATCAAGGGCAGCATGACAGTGGAAAGAGCAAAAGAAATCGCCCTTCTTCTGACATCAGGCGCCCTTCCTGCTCCGGTAGAGATAATCAGCGAAACAACTGTCAGCCCGACTCTTGGCGCTGATTCCATCAGGAAAGGCATTTATGCCGCTGTTTACGGACTGATCGCAGTTGTCATGTTCATGGCGCTTTACTATCTTTTAGCCGGATTCATTGCCGACTTCGCCCTGCTGCTCAATCTTGTCATACTTATCGGTGTCCTTGCTTTTTTTGATGCGACAATCACGCTTCCCGGTATCGCCGGTATCATCCTGACAATCGGTATGTCGGTTGACGCCAATGTTCTTATATTTGAGAGGATTCGCGAAGAGCAGAAGGCCGGAAAGAAGATCAAAACAGCCATAAGTCATGGCTATAACAGGGCCTTTAGAACAATTCTTGACGCGAACCTCACGACACTCCTCACAGCCCTTATTTTATACTGGAAAGGAACCGGGCCGATAAAGGGCTTTGGAGTCACTCTTTCTGTGGGTATTGCAACAAGCATGTTCACAGCTCTTTTTGTGACAAGAGCTGTCTTTGATTCTCTGACAAGCTCTTTAAAAATGGAAAACCTGAAGATGCTCCAGTTTTTTTCAGAGCCGAAGATCCCATTTCTCAGCTTCAGGAAACTGGCTTATATTTTTTCAATCGTCCTGATCGCCGGAGGACTTTTTGTCTTTTTTATTCGCGGTGATGAAAAGTACGGCATTGATTTTACAGGCGGAACGGTTGTTCAGGTTAAATTTGATGAAAAAATAAAAATTGAAGATCTGCGGGATATGCTGAAGAAAGTCGGGCTTGGAAAATCAACCATACAGTATTTCGGCATTGATAAAACAACCGTTATCATTAAAACAAGTATGCAGCAAGTTAATGCAGTACAAGATGTTATAAAGGAAAACCTTAAAGAGAAATCATTCTCTGTTGAAAGAGTCGAACAGATCGGACCGGCCATCGGAAAAGAGTTGAGAACATCGGCCCTGGTTGCTTTTACCCTGGCTATTTTAGGCATTCTTCTTTATATCACATGGCGCTTTGAATTCAGGTTTGCCATTGCGGCTATCATCGCCCTTGTGCATGATGTCCTTGTTACAGCCGGTGCTGTTGCTGTCCTCGGGTACTTTACCGGACGGGAGATCAACCTGCCTGTCATTGCCGCGCTGCTAACGATCATCGGATACAGCCTCAATGACACGATTGTTGTTTTCGACCGGATTCGTGAAGATTTAAAGCTTATGAAACAGGAGAGTTACGAAAACATTATAAACATCAGCATCAACCAGACGCTGAGCCGAACGCTTCTCACATCGCTAACCACTCTTTTCGTGGTTCTGTGTCTTTATCTTTTTGGAGGAGTTGTCATTAACGGTTTCGCGTTTACTCTTCTCATAGGTATTATAATAGGTACATATTCTTCAATATTCATTGCCAGTCCGCTTCTCTTTGAGTGGCAAAAGAAATTAAGCACAAAATAATCTTGACGAAAAAGACGGTTTTTTGTATAAAGACGCATTTATCCGCTGCTAAGTGGAGTGCATCGACGGTTATGTGCCATGGCCGCAGCGAAAAATGATGACATCGAATAACGAGGAGGATAATCCATGCCAAATCTGAAAGCTGCAAAAAAACACATCCGGCAGACATCCTGGCGGACTGAGAGAAACACGGGAATCAAAAAGGAGTTGAGAACTCTTAAAAAGAGCCTTCTTTTAAGCATTGCCGCAGGGGAAAAAGACAAAGCGGCTGGACTGTTGAAAAAAGTTGCTTCAAAATACGATATGGCAGCGAAAAAGAAAATCATTCATCAAAAAAATGCAGACAGGAATAAATCCAGACTTTCTCAGAAAGTCTATTCTCTGACAAAAGCATAGGAGAAAACAATGGCCGTACCAAAACGAAGAACATCAAAAAGTCGCCGTGATATGCGGAGGTCCCATCATAAGGCAAAGCTTCAGAGCCTGAGCCTTTGTTCTCACTGCGGACAACCCAAAAAACCTCATTATATTTGCCCCAGCTGTGGTTATTATAATGGTAAAGAAATCGTGACTGTATCTGGAGATTAGTTTTGAAGATAGCCGTTGATGTCATGGGGGGCGACAATGCCCCGGAAGCAATAATTGACGGTATTTTGCTGGCGGCAAGTGATAAGAAAAACAGTGATGTCCAGTATATCCTTGTCGGCCGGAAAGATGTCATTACTTCTTCATTAGAGAAGCGTTCATATGTGCCTGGCGACCAGATAGAGATCGTGGATGCCAGTGAAGTTATCAGTATGGATGAGAGCCCTGTTTCGGCTGTAAAAAGGAAAAAAGACTCCTCCATATCCCGCATGCTTGATCTGGCCAAAGAGAAGAAGGTCGATGCTGTTGTTTCGGCCGGAAACACCGGTGCGGTCGTTGTTGCGGCTGCGCTTAAGCTAAGAACATTAATCGGGGTTGACCGGCCGGCCATTACAGCTATTTTGCCACGGCCGAACGGATACTGGATTTTGATCGATGCAGGGGCAAATGCTGAATGCAGGCCTAAAAATCTCTTTCAGTTTGCCGTGATGGGAGAGGTTTTCGCCAGGGAGATCATCGGGATAGAGCATCCTAAAATCGGGCTGATGAGTATTGGTGAAGAGACAGCTAAAGGAAACGATCTGACAAAGGAAACGCTCAAGCTTTTGGAAGGTGTTGATTTTAATTTTATTGGAAATATTGAGGGGAACGATGCTTTCACGGACCATGTTGACGTGATCGTCTGTGATGGCTTTGTCGGGAACGTGGTGCTGAAAGTGGGCGAGTCTGTTTACAGCGCCATCAAGACTATTCTCAAGCAGGAAGTGAAGAAGAAAGCCTGGGCTCTGCTGGCCGCTCCTCTATTCAAAAGCGTTTTTGAAAGTGCAAAAAGCAGACTTGATCATGAGGAATACGGAGGAGCTCCGCTTCTCGGAGTGGATGGAACATGCATTATCGCTCATGGAAATTCGACTCCGCGGGCCATTCAAAATGCTCTTCTGGTGGCCAAGAAATCCCTGCAGCGCCATATAAATACGGAAATAATCGAACATATCAGCAAATATTTGAAAGAAGAAAAGAATGAATAAAAAAACAGCCAGAATTCTTGCGACAGGAGCTTATTTGCCGGACAAGGTTTTGACCAATAAGGATCTTGAGAATATGGTTGACACCTCTGATGATTGGATCACGACGCGGACAGGCATTAAGGAAAGGCGGATAGCCGCTGAAGATCAGTCAACGTCAGATATGGGCGTCATAGCGGCTGAGAGGGCGATAAAAAAATCAGGACTGGATAAAACGAATATTGATGCTATTATCGTTGCGACGATAACGCCGGATATGTTTTTTCCTTCCACAGCCTGTTTTATACAGAGAAAGCTCGGCCTGACACACATTCCCTGTTTTGATATCAGCGCCGCGTGCACAGGTTATATTTTTTCTCTGGTCACGGCTGCCCAGTTCTTAAAAACAGGCGCTTTCAAGAATATTCTCGTCGTCGCGGCGGAAAAGATGTCCGCGATAACAGACTGGGAAGACAGAGCAACGTGCGTTCTTTTTGGGGACGGCGCCGGTGCGGCTGTTGTTTCAGAAGAAAAAGGATCGATGGAGATCGGACAGTTTTTCCTCGGTTCAGACGGTCGATGCACGGATATCCTGAACATCCCCGCCGGAGGAAGCTTTTGTCCGGCTTCAGAAGAGACGGTGAAAAAGCGCCTGCACTTTACCAAGATGACAGGCCAGGATGTTTTTAAGCATGCTGTGCGCTACATGACCGAGTCTGCTGAAAATGTTTTGAAAAAATCCGGCCTGAAAATCGAAGACATCGATTGTCTTCTCCCTCATCAGGCGAATATCCGCATTATCACAGCTGTGGCCAAGAGGCTGGGAATTCCTGAGGAGAAAGTCTATCTTAACGTCCATGAATGCGGCAACATGTCAGCCGCCTCAAGTTCTGTAGGCCTTGACGGCATCCTTTCTCAGCAGAAAGACGTCAAAAGGATCCTTATGGTCGCTTTTGGAGCCGGGTTGACTTATGGAGCCCTCCTCCTCCAGAAGCTGGGAGAAAAAAATGGATAAGAGAAATACGATAGCCCTGCTTTTCCCTGGACAGGGAGGGCAGTACCCGGGAATGGGTAAGGAGCTTTATGATCAGTTTGATGTCGTCAAAGATATTTTTCGCAGAGCAAAACACACGACGGGCATAGCGATTGATGAACTTTGTTTTCAGGGTCCTGAAGAAAAGCTGAAAGAAACGCTTTTCAGCCAGCTGTGTGTTTTAGCCGTTTCCATCGCCTCTTTTGAAGTCCTCCGGACACACTTGCCGGGGTTTTCTTTTGCTTATGCCGCCGGTTTAAGCCTTGGGGAATACAGCGCTCTTTATGCAGCGGGTGTTCTTGGTCTTGAAGAGACTTTTTTACTGGTCAAGAACAGGGCAGAACATATGCAGAAGGCCTGTAAAGAAAGGTCGGGGACCATGGTCTCTCTGCTTGGTGTTGAAGAAGCAGCAGCAGAAGAATTGTGCAGGAAAATGGATGGTTTCTGCAAGGTAGCCAACTTGAATTGTCCAGGACAGGTTGTCGTTTCCTGCGAAAAAGCCCTTGTGCCGGAGGTGATAGATAAAGCGAAACAAAAAGGTGCAAAAAGAAGCATTGAAATACAGGTTGCAGGAGCTTTTCATTCAGACTATATGTCAAGCGCAGCTGAAGCCTTTGAAGATAACCTGAAGGACATACCGTTTCAGGAGGAAAAGGCCTGCCGGGTGATTTTTAATCTGACAGGCGAAGCGTTTGATCCGGACAAAGATGACGTCAGGCAGATATTGAAAGACCATGTCACCCATCCGGTCTTATGGGAAAAGAGTGTTCGGACCATGCTGAAAAAAGGGGTCAGCCATTTTATCGAGCCGGGACCGGGGAAAATACTGGGTGGTCTTCTGAAAAGAATCGACAGGACGGTTTCCTATTATCATATCGAAGACAGGCAAAGTCTGGAAAAAACACTTGAAGCACTGAGTGGTTCTCTGGTCTTTTGATCATATTGTTAAGGAGGAGAACATGATGGATTTTTCAGGAAGAATAGCCCTTATCACAGGAGCCAGTCAGGGTATTGGAAAAGAGATCGCTCTTAAGTTTGCTGAAAAAGGCGCTGACGTCGCTTTATGTGACGTGCAGGAAGAGAAAGTCAAAGAAACCGCGGATCTTTGCAGAGAGAAAGGTGTCACTTCTTCGTATTATATCTGTGATGTCAGCAGCGAAGAATCGGTCCGGGAGACAGTGAACAAAGTCCTTGACAATTTTAGCAAAATTGATATTCTAGTCAACAACGCCGGGGTAACCCGGGATGGTCTTTTAATGAAGATGTCCGAGCAGGACTGGGATCTGGTTTTGAAAGTGAATCTGAAAGGTACTTTCAACTTTACCAAGACCTTATCCAGGATCATGATGAAGCAGAGGAAAGGCTGCATCGTCAATATCGCGTCGATCATCGGGATTATCGGGAACGTCGGCCAAGCGAATTATTCTGCTTCAAAAGCTGGAGTCATTGGACTTACCAAATCATCGGCAAAAGAGCTGGCTAAAAGGAATATCAGAGTCAATGCTGTTGCTCCTGGATTTATTAAAACGGCAATGACAGAAAAAATACCTGAGGATATTGCCAGCCGAATGAAGGAACAGATCCCGCTGGGTTATTTTGGTGAGCCCGGATGCGTTGCCGACGCGGTACTTTTTTTATGTTCAGAATATTCATCATATATCACAGGTCAGGTCTTAGTTGTTGATGGCGGAATGGTAATGTAGAAATTGAAAAACAGGAGGATAAAAAAATGTCTGATGTGAAGGAAAAAGTGAAAGAGATTATTGTCAATCAGCTCGGGGTTAACGCCGATGAAGTGACAGAAGACGCTTCTTTCATCGATGATCTCGGCGCCGATTCTCTTGACACGGTTGAGCTGGTCATGGCTTTTGAAGAGGAATTCAACCAGGAAATTCCTGATGAAGAAGCCGAGAAACTCAAGACCGTAGGAGATGCCATCAAGTATATTGAAGAAAAGCTTCAGAAGGGAGAATAGTTTTTCCATTTTTTGAGTTGTCGGAAGGCATTTAGAATCGGACACTTTCTAAATGCCTTTTGTTTTAATTATTTGAGAGGAGACTTCGGAAGTTTATGAGCCGGACAGGGAAAAGAGTCGTGGTGACAGGTCTGGGAGGCATTTGTTCTATCGGCCACTCGATCAAGGAGATCTGGGAAAATATATGCAGCGGAGTCAATGGGATAGGCTTGATCACCCTTTTTGATGCAAAGGATTTTGATTCCCGCATAGCAGGAGAAGTGAAAAATTTTGATCCTTCTCTCTGGCTGGACAGGAAGAGCATTAGAAAGACCGACAGGTTTGTTCATTTTGCCATTGCCGGTGCGAAGCAGGCCATCCAGGATGCCGGCCTGGAGATCACTGAAGCCAATGCGGATCGCGTGGGTGTATTCATCGGCAGCGGCATAGGCGGAATAGAGACCATCGAGCGTCAACACAAGATCTATCTGGAAAAGGGCCCTGGCCGGCTGTCGCCGTTTCTTATCCCCATGCTTCTCATTGACCTCGCGCCCGGGTGTGTTTCAATCGAGACAGGAGCCAGAGGACCGAATCTCTCCATAGTAACAGCGTGCGCGACAGGAACGCATTCGATCGGAGAGGCTTTTGAATCCATCCGCAGAGGCGACATGGATGCCTGTATTGCCGGAGGGACAGAAGCGCCGCTCACCCCGCTCGGCGTAGGGGGATTCTGTGCGATGAAAGCTCTTTCAACCCGGAACGATGACCCTCAGAGATCTTCCCGTCCGTTTGACAAAGGAAGAGATGGTTTTGTTATGGCTGAGGGAAGCGGGATCGTTATTCTGGAATCAGAAGAAAGCGCAAGAAAAAGAGGCGCCAGGATCTACGCTGAAATGATCGGCTATGGAGCAAGCGGAGATGCGTATCATATCACGCAGCCTGCTCCTCAGGGAGAAGGATATGCGCGGGCATTGAAGATGTCTCTTCAGTCCGCCGGCATTAACCCTGAAGATGTGGATTACATCAATGCTCACGGCACATCAACTTACTATAATGACATTTTCGAAACGCAGGCCATAAAAAATGTTTTTAAAGAACATGCCTATAAGCTGGCAGTCAGCTCCACAAAATCAATGACAGGTCACATGCTGGGAGCTGCAGGCGGGATAGAATTTATCTTCTCCAGCCTGGCTGTTAAAGAAAATATCCTGCCTCCGACAACCAACTATGAGGAACCTGATCCTGAATGTGATCTTGATTATGTGCCGAATGCGGCGCGGGAAAAAGATGTCCGTATCG
>JAFGJP010000189.1 GCA_016929035.1 Candidatus Auribacterota bacterium
AGGATAACCCTTCGACAAGCTCAGGACAAGCAGGAGGCAGGAAATCCGGGCAACAGGATATTGGGAAAAAACCTGATAACCTGATATCCATACCCTGATACCCTAATAACCTGATAACCTTTACTTCCTACATCCCACAGACTCAACTGACATAACCGGCTAAACGGACTTAACGGATTTTCTACTGGTTCTCTCGAAAGAGGTCAAGAAAACGGTCTTCGTATTCTCTGAAAAGGTCCCATCTGTCGAGTTCTTCTTTGAGCCTGTGGGCAATCGTTTTATCCTTTTTAGCCGAATCAAACAGGCGCTCGATTTTTTTTCTTACAGATGAAGGAATCTCGCTCGACTGATTAATGTCCGGCATCTTTTCTTCCTCTTTTTCTTCTGTTATGCCGCCGATGGCAAGCTTTTTCAGCTGTTCTTCCACCATGGCCAGCGCATTGTCGGCTTCTCGAATGGGTATATCAAAATCACTGAGGTCGATGGAAAAATCGAGCACTTGCCCCCAGATTTCGATTATGGCCTTGGCTGCTTTTGGATTGGGAAGGTTGACGGCATAAATCGGTATTGTTGAAAGAAAGCAGGCAGCATCAATATTTCTCTGAGCAGCAAATCCTAGAAGCGAACCGTTCAGCCCGGATATCTGCCCCCTCTTCAGACTGTTCACGCCTTTGTCATGAGTCAGCCAGTCGCGAAGCTTCGGATTATTGGCCACAGAATAAACAGACGGGGTTTCCCTGTGGTTCATGTGCTGAACAAAAGCAGCTCCCGTAAAGATCTTGTTCACGTTCAGATAAGCCGCAAGGGTCAGCAGCCGGTCGGCTATCTTAAGCGCTGATCTGCCTGAAAACTGCTCCTCTCCTTCGCAGAAAATCAGATCGTGCTGCTCCGAATAAAACAAAAGGACTCTCGGTATCCCGGTAAAGCTCCCAACTCCCTCGGAAACAACAACAGCGTAAGGAACATTGAACGCCCTTGTATCGATTTCTGCAAAAAGAGTAGCCTTGACCTTGTTGCGGATAAAATCAACAGCCTGCGTCGCGACAGCGCCCATTCCCGGCCAGGCGGCCAGCATGACCGGATTTTTTACTTTGGGCTCTTCATAAAAGTTGACATCTGGTATTTTCTGCATTATTCAATTACCTTTTTTACCTTGTTGATTTTAACATTGCAAAATCAAAAAAGAAACAGATTTTCTGTAACATCAAAGACACATTTTGTTCCAAAAAAAATAGTGAAGTTATTCAACGTTATCTTTAAAATAGAATGAAGAGTCCGTTTTTGAATCATTACGGAGAAAAACAAACACGATGAAACATATAAAAGTCAGACTTTTCGCACCTCTTGTCTTTTTGTCTTTCTGCTGCAGCCTCCTAGCCTCTCCTGCCAAAATACAGGTGATCAGCCAGGACAGCTATTTTCCTGTTGTGACGAAATCCTTTCAGCAAGCCAAAGAGTCCATTACCGTTGTCATGCCGTATATCCAGCAGCTTGATGAGAAGGGAAATGTTTCAAAACTGCTTGAAGAGCTGTCCAAAGCTGTTCAGCGAGGCGTCACTGTCAAAGTCTATCTGGATCTCACGTCAGGAAAAGACATACTTCCAGGCGGATATCTTTACGACCTGTATCACTTTTTCAAGAAAAACGAGATTTTCATCTTTTTTGATTATCCGCAGGTTCATGTCAATCACCGCCTTATCATTATTGACAATACCCTCATCATCGGGGGAAGCGCCGCCTGGTCAGACGCTATGAAAAACAACATGGAAACATGTTTTGTCATTGAATCCGAGGAGCTGGCGCTCAAAATATCTGAAAGCATAAGCTCCATGGCGACGGTATCTGATCCGATGGAAAAAAGAAATAAAAACTTCGCTTACGTCCCGTCGTCGTTTCTGAAAAGCAATTCAACGCTTCAGAAAATAGTCCAGAGAAACGACGAAGACTCGCTGGACGTCTACCTTGTGCTCGTCAGGGATTTTGACGGAAGCAAGGTCAATACGGATTATGCAAAGATATTTGATGGAATGAACCTTTCCAAGAGAACGAAACCTGACGTGATAAAAAGAAAAGTGAATGATGCTCTGGAAAAGCTCAGCCAGACCTATGGAGCGATAAGCATTAATCCTTCCCGAAACAGGGAGATGAATATTCAAATCGTTCAGAATCCCGGAGAATCTTCTGTTCTTCTTCCAAAAACATACTGGGATCAGGGCTGGCACAAAGAGCTTTCGCTTCAGGCAAAGGCGTTATTGCTGGTGACCTGCGATATGATTTCTTTTCAGAAAAACATCCTCGACTGGAAATCGTCACGAAGCGGGCTGTCAGAGACCTATGGGATAAATTCCTGGATTATTAACAGCGGGATAGTGGATCTCTGTAAAAACAATATACTGGATATTGTTCATGTTGAAGAGGATGCAGACAATGACGATCAGACAATACTCTGGATGAAATACAGCGGGCTTTATGACAGGGAAGAATTTTATAAAAAATACCAGGAGCTCGCAGCGGTCCATGGAGAAAACATAGCGGGCATGGCCAGAAACTATGCCTCGATCATCTATAAAAAATATGATACCACCGCTATTCGATATATTATTTTTCTTTTAAAAACATACG
>JAFGJP010000190.1 GCA_016929035.1 Candidatus Auribacterota bacterium
AAGCAAAAAAAATAAATAAAAAAGGAAACAGGAGTTTGTTCTGACTGAAAAAAACAGTGATGAATTAAGATTGTGGATGCCTTTCAAACTGAAAAAAGGGATAGGCTATTCTGCTTTGATGTCTTTTAAGATTCCCTGGAGGATATTTTTGTGTTCGCTTTCTTTCTCGATGATTTTTTCGATCTCTTTTTTGGCTTTTTCATTCAGGACTCTTTCCTGACAAGCCTGATAAAACTCAATCGTTCTTTTTTCCATGACAATGCCCAGACCCACGGCCTTTTCCGGCCTGTCAAGAAACTGGCCAACTTCTAACTCCGGCATGTTGTCAGGAAAAATACCGTAATTAAGATCATCCAAAAGATCATCTTCTTTTTCAAACCACTCTTCTTCTCTTATGCTGAACATCATATCCTCAAAAAATTTGAGATGCTTTTTTTCTTCTTCAAGAAGAATCCGTAGAACGTCTCTTGTCTTTTCGTTAAGCGCAAGGTCGAGAAGCCTGTTGTAGAAAGCAATGCCGTCCTTTTCAACCTTCCTGGCTATTTTATAAGCTTCCAGATCGTTGAAATCAACAATAACAAGAGCTCCGTCTTTTTCTTCTATTTTCATATTATTTCCACCAAGTCCTATAAAAGGTGTTCAGAGTGTTCTCATTATATAGCAAAAACACGCCGAGATACTATTAAATAATTATCAATTTTTTGTAACCTTCTTCGGTTCAGCTAAAATAAAACCTGCTCCTGTTATAAATTTCAGCCCTCCCGGCTATAGCTATTATAACTTATTTTCATCCAGGTAATAGAAATCTAAACATCAATGACTTCTTTAATCTCTGGTATCTCTTTTTTCAGCATCCTTTCAACACCCATTTTCAGGGTCACCTGGCTCATCGGACAGCCGTGGCAAGCCCCTTTCAGCCTGACCTTGACAACGCCATCCTCAGAAATATCAACAAGTTCAATATCTCCACCGTCTGCCTGAAGAGACGGCCTTATTTTATCTATCGTTTGTTGAACTTTATCCCTCATGCAATTATCCTCCTGTATTTCTTATAACTAACAATTTAATAAATGAATTTATTCCCTATATTCTGTAACCATATGAAGTTCACGATGGGAAATCCCTTCTATCCTGAATCCTTGTGGTTCAGGATGTGATTTACTCCCCGTCATCTCCAATGGCATCAACCGGGCAGGTGCCCATGGCCCCCTTGCACGCCTCTTCCTGAGCGTCATTTTCCGGCTGCTCGTAAACATAAGCATTTGTCCCGCTCGCATTCATCGCAAAATTATCCGGAGCGTCCCCCACGCAGGCCGTGCAGCCGATACAGTTTTCATCCACGTAGTATTTTCCAGAAACATTCTCTTTGACTTTGCTTGTTTTATCAGCCATATATATCCTCCCTGAACTTATGCCATCATACCATATTTCATGAATTTGTAAATTTTGTTTTATCTTGGCTGGATGATCCCGGGGTGTCCTTTTCAGGGATATCTGTTTTTTCTATCCTGAATTTTTCGACCAGTATTTTCAGCACGTTCGGTGACAGGAAGGCCGGCAGGACCGGCCCGAGCTTTATATCTTTGAATCCAAGATAGAGAAGGGCCAGAAGCACGCAGACCGCTTTCTGTTCATACCAGGCGATATCAAAGGAAATCGGCAGTTCATTGATGTCTTTCGCTCCAAAAACCTCTTTCAGCTTTAATGCCACCACGGCCCAGGAATAGGAATCATTGCACTGACCCGCGTCAAGGATTCTCGGTATGATACCATCAATATCTCCCAGATCCAGCATATTGTACCTGAACTTGGCGCAGCCGCTTGTCAGAATAACATGGTCTTTCGGCAGCTTTTCTGCCGCTTCCGTAAAATGCTCTCTTTCTTTGTGCCTTCCGTCGCAGCCTGACATGACGACAAACTTTTTTATCTTTCCCTGCCTGACCGCTTCTATCACTTTATCGGCCATGGCAAGAACCGCATGATGGGCAAAACCGATCGTCAAAGTTTTCCCCTGCTTTTCTTCCAGTCCTCCAAGAGAAAGCGCCTTTTCTATCACAGGAGAAAAGTCTTTGGCTCCCTCTTTTTCCCTGTTTTCTATGTGCCTGACTCCAGGCCATGCGACAAGACCTGTCGTAAAGATTCTGTCCTTGTAGGACGGTTTAGGCTTCTGCAGGCAGTTTGTCGTCATTACGATAGCTCCGTTAAAGCTATCGAACTCCTTTTGCTGATTCCACCATGATGTTCCGTAATGGCCGACAAATTGCTTGAACTTCTTCAATGCCGGATAGGCCAGCGACGGCAGCATTTCGCCGTGCGTGTAAACGTTGACGCCATGTCCCTCTGACTGCTTCAAAATCTCCTCAAGGTCTTTAAGGTCATGCCCGCTGACGAGGATTCCCGGCCCTTTTTTTGTGCCGGTGAAGACTTCTGTTATCTCCGGATTACCGTAAAAAGATGTGTTCGCGCTGTCAAGAAGCTTCATGGCCTTTACGCTGTGCTCCCCGGTTCTTATGACAAAGGACAGAAGTTCTTCTGTTTTTAAACTGTCGTCAAGCGTGGCTGTCAAAGCTTCCTCAATGAAATCAAAGATCGACTCATCTTTGAATCCCAGCACATAAGCATGGTCTGCGTAAGCGGCAAGGCCTTTCAGACCATAAACGATCAGTTCTCTCAAAGAACGGATATCTTCATCTTTTTGAGACAAGACGCCTGTTTCCTTTGCGTTGGGTAACAGCTGTTCATAATGACCTTCTCTCTCCCAACAAGCCGCATCCGGCAAAGGTTCTTGAAAATCCATTTTATATTTTTCTTTATAGGCCCCCAAAAAAGTAGACTTAACCCTGCTGCGGATTTTAAAAGCTTTATTGATTAAAGAGATTATCCTTTCGCTGTCAAAGTTGACATTGGTTACTGTTGAAAAAAGCGACTCCATGACAAAGACACTCGCCTCTTCATCCCTTAGTCCAAGCTCTTTTGCTTTAACAGCAAAACAGGATATTCCTTTAGCCAGATAAATAAGAACATCCTGAAGATGAGACACCTCGGCAGTTTTGCCGCACACTCCCTGAACTGAACAACCTTTTCCGTTCACTGTTTCCTCACACTGATAGCAAAACATTTCCATGACTTGTCTTTCCTTTCTCTGCTCCATTTTAGATTTTCTGTCTTCTGTCTTTATATTAATACTTCACTCAAAGTCACGCTTCTAAGTTCCCTTGCAACATATCTTTGTATATTGTCTATTTTTGACTTTAAAGGACAACTTTTCACATGCGGACACAACTTCTTCCTGAAAAGGCACTCTGTCATCTTCAGAGGACCCTGAAACGCTTCCATTATATCTGTAAGATAAATCTGGTCAGCCGGTATAGCCAGCTGAAAACCCCCTCCTTTTCCTTTAAAGGACTCAAGGACGCCTTTCTTTTGAAGGATCTGAAGAATCTTTCTTAAAAAAGGCCGCGGTATTTTGAGGGCATCCACCATGTCCCTCACCGACGTCACGTCCCCCTTATTTTTTGCAATAAAGCCAAGAGCCCGCACGGCATAGTCTGTATCTCTGGTAATGAGCTTCATAGCATTTATTATAATGATACTATTTTAGTATCTTTTTGTCAACAGTCAAAATCATATTTCTTCAAAAAATATTTTTGTTTTATAAAATATTGATATTAAAATAGTTACAAATTATTCTTAATAATATGTATCCTT
>JAFGJP010000191.1 GCA_016929035.1 Candidatus Auribacterota bacterium
TCGCCGCCTGAGAGCGTTCCTCCAGCCTGGCTTTTCCTGTTTTTAAGAATCGGGAGCAGGTCCAGTACGGCCAGGAGCCTTTCTTTAATCAGGTATGATTTTCCTTTTTTGGAATAAGCGCCGAGGACAAGGTTGTCCCAGATAGACATATCCGGAAAGATGCAGCGCCCTTCGGGAACATGGACAATGCCCATGGAAACAGCTTGATCATAGCGAAAATGTGTAAGGTCATGGTCTTTGAAGGTGATTTGGCCGCATACGGATGTCAGCGTGCGGGAAATACAGTTGAGAATCGTGCTTTTGCCTGCGCCGTTGCCGCCAATAAGAGCAACAGTTTCTCCCTGCCTCACATGAAGGGAGACGCTTCGAAGCGCCTGGATGTCACCGTAAAAAGCATTTAGATTTTTAATGTACAACATAAAGAAAATTAAAAATTTAAAATGAAAAGTTTAAAATTAAGAAGCGCTTCGCGCCATTTATTAAAAGTCTGCTCCTGAATAAATAAAACCATTTATGTTTATTTTTTGAGCTTTTTAAAAAATAGTGTGCAAAGCACTCATTTATTTTTAATTTTTAACTTTAAATTTTAAATTTGTTTTTACTCCCCCAGATAGGCCTTGATGACTTCCGGGTTGTTCTGTATTTTTCTTGGCGTTCCTTCAGCGATTTTTTCACCAAAGTTAAGAACAAGGACCATGTCGCTGATATCCATGATGAGATCCATGTCATGCTCCACGATAACAATAGTGATTCTCTTTTCATTTTTTATGGAGAGGATCAGATCGGCAAGATCCATCGTCTCACGGCTGTTAAGCCCGGCAGCCGGTTCATCCAGAAGTATCAGCTCCGGCTCAAGGCTGAGAGCCCGGGCTATTTCCAGACGTCTTTGCCGGCCAAAAGAAAGAGAGCCGGCAAGCTCATTTTCGAATTTAAGAAGGCCAAAGATGCCAAGAAGGGCCCGGCAATTATCCTTAAGAAGTTTTTCTTCTTTTTTCATCCAGGGCAGGTGCAATGCCGAGGAGAAGACGCCGCTTTTAGCTCGGATATGCTTTCCGACAAGAAGATTTTCCAGAACGGTCATATGGGAAAATATCTGAAGATTTTGAAACGTTCTCGCGATGCCGTACCGGCTGATCACATACGGCTTTATATGCAGGAGGTTTTTCCCCTTAAAAAGAAGCTTTCCTCCGTCAGCCTGATAGTGGCCGGAGATGATGTTGAGAAGCGTTGTCTTTCCTGCTCCATTCGGTCCGATGATGGCGTTGATGTTCTGGCTCACGCAGGAAAAACTGACCCGGTCAAGGGCTCTCACTCCGCCAAAATTTTTTGTGATGTCCTTTATCTCAAGCATAAATTTTTTGTTTTTTTAAAAAAAGTCTGACTATCTTTTTTAAAATATGGATAAAGCTGCCGGCAATTCCTTTAGGAAAAAATATCATGACGAGGATAATGATCATGCCGTAAATGACAATGTGGTAATCGCCGATATTAAAATCTATGGAGAACGCTTTGTTCAGGTATTCCTCAAATCCCTGAAGAACATATGTCAGAGATGTCAGAAGAGCAGCTCCCAGTATGGCGCCATAGATCGTTCTTGCTCCTCCGACGACAACCATCGTCACAAAAGTGATGGAATAAGTTATGTTGAAGTCTGATGGAGCAATAAATCTTTTATAATGGGCGAAAAGGCAGCCGGCCACAGCCGCATAGAAAGAGCTGAGCGTAAAAATCGTGTTTTTGTACTTGCCGACGCTGATTCCCAGAGACAGCGCGGCCGGCTCACTGTCATGAATGGATTTCAGAGCCCGTCCGATGCGTGAGTTAATGATGTTCTCTGATATCAGGACAGTCAGAAAGACGCAGGTCCAGACGATGATGTAGCTGTTAAGCTTCGGCGAAAGATGGAGGGTTTTGGTCGCAAAGTCTTCTCCTCCTATCCAGAGGAAAGGGATTTTTCGAAATCCGTCAAATCCATCGGTTATCGGTACATGAATAAAAAGAGTGCTCAGTATAACACCGAGGCCAAGCGTTGCCATAGCGAGGTAGTGGCCCTTTAGCTTGAGAATAGGAATGCCTATGAGAAAGCTGATGAAAGTCGTAAAAATTATAGCCGAAGGAATGGAAACGGCCATGGGAAGGCCAAATTTTCCCTGGGTCGTGCTCGACATAATTCCTGAGATATAAGCCGCGAGACCGAAAAGGCCCGCGTGGCCGAGAGACACCTGCCCGGCATAGCCGATGAGCATGTTGAGACCAATAATGATCATGCTGTATATTCCGATAATGATGAGGATGCCCCTGTAATAATTGCTCTTGCATATCACGGGAACAATGATGATAACGAAAAGGAGAAGAAGGCGTCTCATTATGATCTTCAAGATCTCTTTTTTTTGAGCCGTCATGGCTATACCCGTGATGTTTCTTTTCCCGCGAAAAGGCCGGCGGGTTTGACCAGCAAAACAACAAGCATGAGAAAAATAACAATCAGCTCTCTGTAATTTGATACCTGTATCAGATGCAGCGTGGCCACATCGCCATATCCTGTGACATAAGCTTCGATCAGACCGAGAAAGATCCCGCAGATGACCGCTCCCATGAGATTTCCCATGCTCCCGAGAACGGCTGCACAAAAACCCTTGATGCCCCAGTAAACGCCCGAGTCATATGACATGCCGAGCTTGGGTGTTATGACGATGCCGGCAACAGCTCCCAGAATTCCGCTCAAGATAAAAGTCATGGATGTCATTTTTTCCACGTTGATCCCCATGAGCTGCGCCGCTTTTTTATGGGATGCGCACGCGCGCATGGACTTTCCTGTTATCGTGTGCTCAAAAAAAATCATAACAAGAAGAAGCGTGACGAGAGTGACAGCAAAGATCCAGATGTCCTGAGTTATGATGTAAGCCCCTCCGATGTTGATCGTGGCATTAGAGGTAAAAGGGGGAAACCTTTTGCCGGGATCTTTCCAGAAGATGGCCATGGAAAGTCCTCTTAAAAGGATGGCAGCTCCTATTGTAACAATGATGAGAGTGAGGAGATTGGCATTCTTTTTTTTACATGGTCGAATGGCGGCAAATTCCAGGAGAAAAGAAATGCAGCCCACGATGGCAACAGAAAACAGGATGTTCAGAACAAGAGGAAGATGCAGCCGCTCGCTGAAGAAGACAGCGAGCAGGCCTCCCAGCACAACAAATTCGCCCTGCGCGAAGTTGATAATATTCGTTGATTTATAAATAATTGTGAAACCCAGGGCGATGAGAGCATAGATTGAACCTGAAATAATGCCGGACAAGGTGTATTGGAGAAATGCGCTCATGAATGTTCACTATAGGCTTCTGAAGCCCGCAGGCCTCTCCATTGAGTTCTCGAGACGTGCGGGCTTCAGCATAAAAAGAAATCCCAGTGGTTATTCCAAGAGAGCCCACTCACCATCCTTGATGGTGATCATGGCAAAAGCATCTTCTGTCAGTCCGTTGTGCTCTTCAGCTGAAAACTGAAAGACGCCGCTGATTCCGACAAATGTCATGCCTTCGATCGCATCACGGATTTTAGCTTTATCTGCTCCGACCTGTTCAATTGCCTTGACCATGATCATCAGAGCGTCATATCCGTGTCCGCCGAACGTATCCGGAGCTTTATCATATTTGTCTGTAAAATCTTTTTTATACTTCAGAAGAACAACCTTCTGCGGATCGTTGTCGTCAAGCTTGTCAGCCACAAGAAGCTTTCCTGCCGGAAGAACGATCCCTTCGCTGGCATCGCCGGCGAGCGCAATGAACTGTTTTGACGCAACGCCATGGCTCTGGACAAGCAGGGTTTCCATGCCGAGCTCTTTCATGTTTCTGGCAACATAGGCAGGTCCGGGATTTGTACCCCAGCAGATAATGGCATCAGGGTTCTTTCCCTTGATCTTAGTCAGCTGCGGTTTTATGTCAGTTACTTCGGGATCAAACGTTTCGTTAGAAACGACGGTAAAACCGTAATCCATGACAGTTTTTTCAAGCTCCATTTGTCCGCTTTTCCCGAATGCATTGGCAACGGTCAGAAGGGCTATTTTTTCAATTCCTTTTTCCTTGAGATAATTGTAGATCCTTAACACGGCTGTGCGGTCGCTCTGAGCTGTTTTAAAGACCCATTTCCTTTCTGCAGCCGGCTCGGTAATCTTGATGCTGGCAGCGCAGGAGATCAGAGGAATTTCATTTTCATTGGCCAGGTCAACGATGGCAAGCGATGTGCCTGAAAGCGTGGGCCCGATAATGCCGATAACATTATCCTCTTCAATCAGCTTGGTGGCGAAATTGACAGCTTTGGAAGCATCCCCTTCCGTATCGTAGATAATGACTTCCAGCTTTTTTCCATTGATGCCGCCGTTAGCATTGATCTGTTCCACAAGCATTTCCACGGTTTCCTTTTCAGGAGTTCCAAGAAAAGCTGTTCGTCCAGTCACTGAAAAGATTGCACCGATTTTTATTGTTTCTCCTTCCTCAGCAAAAAGCAGCTGTGAAGAAAAGAGAGAAACAGCAGCGACTAGAACCAGAACCAGGAATTTTTTCATAGTCCCCTCCTTATTAAGTATTCTGGCTTGATTATATTGAAATTTTTATTAATATATCATAGTGAGGAAAGTATGCAAGCAAAAGATGTGAAAAGGAAAATTATTGATATTCACGCACACGCCTTTCCAGATGACTTAAGTGAACGGGCTCTCTCCAACATGGAGAAGGCCTTCAGGATAAAAGCCCGGTGCGGGGGTCGCGTGAGCGACCTTATATCCAGAATGGATGAGGCCGGCATTGATCTTTCTGTCCTGCAGGGAGTTGCCCTGAAGCCGGAGCAGGTGCCTTCCATCAACACATGGATGGGGCAGATCCAGTCTGATCGCATCCGGTGCTTTGGAGCGATGCATCCCCTTTATGACAGGTTTGAAGAGGAGCTTGAGAGGGTAAAGGCCATGGGTTTCTGGGGAATAAAATTTCAGCCGGAATTTCAGGATTTTTGGCCTGATGAAGAGAGGATGTTCCCTTTTTACAAAGAAATGGAAAAGCTTAAATTAGGCGTGCTGTTTCATGCAGGATGCGAGCTGAGCAGGCCAGGCGTCATTCATGCTTCTCCTGAAAGGATCCGAAGCGTTCATGATCGGTTCCCAGGCCTTCTCCTTATTGCCGGTCACTTTGGCGGATACAGGGTCTGGGATGGAGTGGAAAGACATCTTGTCGGGACCGGGGTTCTTTTTGATACGGCCTGT
This sequence comes from Candidatus Auribacterota bacterium, assembly GCA_016929035.1. Classification (GTDB taxonomy): domain Bacteria; phylum Auribacterota; class JAFGBW01; order JAFGBW01; family JAFGJP01; genus JAFGJP01. Next base: position 5,246 of record JAFGJP010000191.1, read on the forward strand.
GTGTTTGGAGATCTTGACAGTCAGTCTATAAGGCGGATAATTTATTCCCATGGCGCAGATAAGATACTTTTTGGCTCCGATCATCCTCTTTTTTCTTCACGAGAAGGTTTGGAGGGGATAAAATCTCTGAATCTTTCTGAGCATGAAGAAGATCTTGTTCTTGGTGGAAATGCATGGCGGTTATTCGGGGCTATGGTAAGCGATGATAGGATAGGGGCATCATGCGGGTCCTGACTTGATGTATTCACCACAGGGACGTTTGTCTTGCCCCGGCGAGTCAAGCCTGCACTCCGATTGCGACCTTCGCTCTCCCCTGCAAGTTTTCTTTCGAAAACTAGACGCAGGGGAACCATGCCCGTTCCGGTCGCGATCAGGCCCTGTTTGTGAACACACCAAGCCACCCGCAAAGCAAGGATTATAATTTTTAAATGATGTCTGTTTTGTTTTCTAGCTTGATAAAAATGAAAAAAAGCGATAATTTTAAAATCAGGGGATTTTTATGCAGACAGAGAACGACCCTTTTTTTGAGGAAAGACGGCGCCTTCAGCGCTGTGATATCAGCCTTCCGGCACAGATTCTTCTCAGGTATAAAACCATCAAAGGGACAGTTATCAACATTTCGGAGATCGGTATAGGAATACTTCTGCATGAAAAAGTTGACGTCAGTGATGAGTTTGATCTTGACATCACATTTCCTCTGGAGCCCGACGGACAAAAGAAAATACAGGTCAAAGTCATCGTGGTCTGGATTGAAAACGAAAGCCGGGAAGGGCTGTTCAGGGCAGGACTTTCCATTATTGACAGCTCCGAGGAAAACACTTCCATATTAAGAGAGCTTGTAAAAAAGATCCAGCAGAAAGGCTGAATCATCTCTGTTGCCCAAAAATAGGTTATCAGATTATCAGGATATCCGGGGAAGGATATCAGGGCACCAGGAAATCAGAAAAAAACCGATCCATTGTCAACCGTGACCCATCACCTCATCTTCTGAAAGCAGAGGTTTTATCACCTATAAGTTGTAGACCTGTTCCCCTGTAAGTATGCCGATATTATTTTTTTGAAGGGTCTTTATGGCTTTTTCGGTATCTTCGAGCCGGAAAACAAGAATGGCTTTGTCTGAAGCTTTTTCAACAAAAGCATACATGTATTCAACGTTGATACCGTCTTTGGCAAGGATTTTCAGAATACTGTGAAGTCCGCCGGGAATATCGGGAACCTCAACAGCCAGAACTTCTGTTTCGCTGACTGTAAAATTTTCTTCTTTCAGAATATTGTATGCTTTGTCCACGTCATTAACGATAATGCGGAGGATTCCGAAATCAGACGTATCAGCAAGAGAAAGCGCCCGCATGTTGATCCCGTTTTCTCCCAGAAGCCGCGTCACGTCAGCTAAACGTCCGGAGCGGTTTTCAATAAAGACTGATAATTGTTTGAGCTTCATAAATTTCCTCCTTAACCTTCGCTTATATTTTTCTTTTATCTAAAACTCTTTTAGCTTTTCCTAAGCTTCTTTCTATCGTTTTTGGTTCAACAAGCTTGATGCTGACCATGATACCCAGAACAGATTCGATTTCCTTTTTAATCTTACCGGCAAGGTCTTCAAGCTTTTTCACTTCATCAGAAAAGATTTTTTCATTGACCTCGACCTGAATCTCCATAACATCCATAGAGTGCTGTCTGTCAACGACAATGAGATAATGGGGTTCAGCTCCCTCGACCTGAAGCAGTACAGATTCGATCTGCGAAGGAAAGACGTTTACGCCGCGGATGATCAGCATGTCGTCTGTGCGACCCATGATTTTAGACATACGGGGGAACGTCCGCTTGCATCCTTTGCAGGGCTCGTTCGTGATGCTCACGATGTCGCCCGTGCGGTAGCGGATGAGCGGCAGGGCTTCCTTGGTGAGCGTGGTGAAGACCAGCTCGCCCTTTTCTCCTTCCGCGACAGGCTTGCCTGTCACAGGGTCGATGACTTCGGGATAAAAAAAGTCGCTGAAGACATGCAAGCCGTCCTGTCCGGCGCACTCCTGCGCGACCCCTGGACCGATGATCTCTGAAAGGCCGTAAATGTCGGTCGCCTTGATGTTCCAGTTCTTCTCGATCTCGCGCCGCATGCCTTCAGACCAGGGTTCGGCGCCGAAAATGCCGACCTTCAGCGTTGTCTTGGAAGGATCGATGCCCGCGTCGAGCGCCTCTTCGGCCATGTACAGGGCAAATGAGGGTGTGCAGGTCAGGACTGTGCAGCCAAAGTCCCTCATGAGCATGAGCGCCCGCTTGGTCCCTCCGGATGATATGGGCACAACGGTCGCTCCAAGCTCCAGCGCGCCATAGTGGATGCCCAGTCCGCCGGTGAAAAGCCCGTAACCGTAAGCATTGTGGATGATGTCGTTGGGCGTGCCTCCTGCGCAGGCTATGGCTCTTGCCATCACAACAGACCAGAGCTTGATATCGTTTTTTGTGTAGGCGACAACAGTCGGCTTTCCTGTTGTGCCGCTTGAAGCATGGATCTCGAGGATATCTTTCATAGGGGATGCAAAAAGACCAAAAGGATAGTTGTCCCGGAGGTCGTTTTTTACAGTGAATGGGAGTTTTTCGATATCATCAAGAGATTTGATATGTTCAGGTTTGAGTTTCAGCTCGTTGAATTTTTTTTTGTAAAAAGGGACTCTCTCGTAAACGCGGGCTATAAGCTTTCTCAGCCGTTCGGACTGGACCTCTTTCCGCTCGCCGGGCTTCTGGCATTCTTCTTTTTCATTAAAGATCATACACGCCCCTCCTTGTTTAAACTCTTAAAAATTAAAAAAATAAAACCCAAAAGGAGTAAAAGACCCTAGATATTCAAGAAAATAAAAAGTTGCAGTCTATTATAAAAAATTGATCCAAAGAACGACATAAAAAAAGCGTGTGTGATATTTTATCACACACGCTTTTTGAGTACAGCTAAAAAAAGTTCACTTAGAACGTGTACATCAGCTCATACCTGAAAAAGTATCCGCTGTCCTGGTTGGCTTCGGCATAATAGTCGCCCGGATTGAGGTATTCCAGCCAGAGGTGTCCGGTAAGAGCATCGTTGAACTTGTAGATGGCCTTCAGGACATACAGCCAGCCTCTCTCTTCACCGTCGCCGAAGATCCTCTGTCCTTGAAGAGGGTTCTCATTGGCTCTCAAGTAGTTGATCGCCGCGAAGGCTGACAGGTTTTCCATGGGAACAAAGCCACAGCTGACCGTGTATCGTTGGATGTTATTGACGAGGGCCACACGTGTTTCCTGGATGTATGTATAAATATAGAGCTCGCTGAAGCGCGGCCATCTTCCGTAAAGAGAGTCCCAGGCTTCTGTGTCTTCTGTTGTCGGGTCTTCCCCTGGAAGATAGGTGTAGGAGAATTTGAATTCAGGTGTCATCTGCATGTCCATAGGCTTGTAGGTCAGGACGACTTCACCGGCCATGGCGTTATGGATGTCGATGTCGCCGACTTCACCGAACTGGTAAGCCAGCTCACCGGAGAGAGAGACCTCTTCTGTCATCTGGCTGATGATGCGGCCGCCGAGAGTGTTTGATTTTTTTTCTGTGTCGTCGGTCTTATGAAAGTAGTAATATCCTTCAAGTTTAACATCTTCAGCCACTTTCCCGTCGATCAGGATGCCATGGACCTGTTCGTCTTCTTCTGTAAGAAGCATGTCCTGGTCATTGATCTTTGGAAGAGGGTCTTCGCTTTTGACCTGTGAAAGGAAAAGATCGATATTCATGTTTTCCAGCTTGAACATCTGCCGTATGGCATCGACGTAGATGGTCCTCGAGCCGTCAAGAGGTGTGCCGTCGAGGATAAGGAGTTTGCTTCCCTGGATGATATCCTGTCGGCCGATGCGCGTCGTGGAAAGAACGTCTGTCCCTCCCTTGAACTCGACATACAGGTTGTCAAAGACGAATTCATCCCTGTTGAATTCGTCATCCATATCCGGGTCAATGTAGTACCTTGGCTCACCGGTGATCCTTGCGTACAGGCGGAATTCCGGAGTCGGTGCGAACTCCCCGAACGCGCGCAGCCTGAACCTGAAAAAATTATACTGATCTTCCCCATCATCATTGCAATCGATGATATTGTCGAAA
>JAFGJP010000192.1 GCA_016929035.1 Candidatus Auribacterota bacterium
AGAGAGAGATGCTTCTTAAGAAATTCCGTCTCCTGGATCATCTCCTTATGAGTCTTCATGGCCTGTCTGATGATAAGCGGAAGCTGCAGGATGAAGTCAGAACTTTTAACAACATAATCCACGGCGCCGAGCTTCATGGCCTGGACAGCGATGCCTTCATTGCCTTTGGATGTCAGGATGATGACAGGAAGCTCAGGTTTTTTTTCTTTTATGAGGGTCAGCAGCTGAAGGCCGTTCATGCCGGGCAGCATATAATCGACAATAATCAGATCATATGGATTTCTTGTAATATAATACAGACCCTCTTCAGCATTTGCTGCGACATCCACAGCAAACTGGTTTTCCGTGAGAAGGCTTTTCAGCATGTCACGGACAAGCTTGGAATCATCGATCGCGAGGATTTTTTCCATTTAAGATCTTATAATTTTTAGATGATTATATCATTTTCGTCAGAGATTGAAAATTCTGTTTTTTAATCGATGCGTGAATTCCCGGCTGCCTGTCCTGAGCCCTTCGAAAGGCTCAAAATAAACATAGTCGAAGAATAGAGCCGGGGATAAAAGCACGAACGATTATCCTGCTGAGTATCATAAAAATATTGAAGACCCTATGGACTTTTTCCAAAAATTCCGAGGACTAAGTTCCGGGAATTCTACGAATTCCACGGAGGATTTTTATGATATTCTATGAAGCAGGATTTTTGAAGAAATACAGGACTTTTCCGCCTTAACGGCAGATCCGCCGCTGGCAGAAGTTTCAGAGTATGTGTTTCAAGACTTTATAAAGCCAGGTCCACGGAGATTCACTTTAGGTTGAATCGAAGAATATCAACGCAACAACAGTTGATTAAGTTTACTAAAAGCGAACAATTAATTGTCAGATAGTTGTATTTTTTTAAAAATGATCAAAGCACAATATGTTGTATTAAAATTAAAGAAATAAATATATATTGACAATAATTAAAAATTTGTTAAAATTGTGTTTAAACGTAGAAGTTACATCTTTTGCACCTTCTACTTAAAGTAAAATGAAAGACTTGTTCTTATAACCATAAAGTTATGAGGAGGAAGCTTTTTATTTTACTTGACCAAAAGGAGGGCAAAAAAATGTATCCCGTTGCCATTATCAATCAAAAGGGCGGCTGCGGTAAAACAACAACAGCCGTCAACCTTTCCGCCGCGCTTGTTGAAATCGGAAAAAGAGTTCTTCTTATCGATCTTGACCCGCAGGCTCATGCAACGATCCATCTTTCCCTTAACCCGGAAGAAGTCGAAACGAATGCGTATGATTTTCTTAAGTACGCCGGCAAAGACGATTTTTTTACCAAAGATGTCGTTTATGAGATTAGCGAGAACTTTTCTCTTATCCCGTCACATCTTGTGCTCAGCGTTTTTGAGCAGGCTTTTTCGGGAATGGACGATCACGAATACAGGCTGAAAGACGGGCTCAGCAGTTTTGAAGATGTCTTTGACTATGTGATCATTGACTGCCCGCCCAGCCTCGGCTTGCTGACGTTTAATGCTCTTATGGCTGCCAGGCACGTCATTGTTCCCGTGGAGCCGAGCCGGTTTGCCCTGCAGGGCATTTCCCGGCTGAAAGACACGATCAGCCTCATTGAGGAAAAGACCGGACACGATCTCATTGTCAAAGCTCTTGTGACTCTGTACGATCGAAGGACGCGCTTTGCCGACTTCATGGCCCAGCAGGTTCGAGAGACATTCCCTCATAATACGTTTGAGACGATTATCAGGAGGACAGTTCGCCTCAAAGAAAGCGCTTTTTATGGGAAAACCATCAACGATTATGATCGGCGGTCAACGGGCTATGACGATTATCTGTCTCTGGCAAAGGAAATGGTCGCATCGTCAGAGAAACTCAAACCAGAAGAGTTTCACGATGCGGTGAAGGGCCTGGCCGAGCAGTTCAACGTTGAAGCGGAAGAGTCTTCTGTCGAAGTTCCTTTTGTTTATCGGAATGCCGCCGCCAGCGATATCCGGATAGCCGGAGATTTCAATGACTGGAATCCGGATGACAGCACGCGTCTGGAAAAGGATGACAGCGGTACCTGGAAAAAAGTTCTTCGCCTTTCTCCCGGCCAGTATCAGTACAGGCTTTTTATTGACGGCCAGTGGGCTGAGGATGATAATAATCCAAAAAAAATCAAGTGTCCTTTTGGCGGTTATAACTCCATCCTGGAAATTTCGACAGGAAGCAACTGAACATTTTTCTCTATGCCGATTTCTCATCGAGAAAAAAGTCATTTTGAAGATATATCCAGGTTTTTTCTTTCCGGCAGCCATGCTCTGGAAAGAACTCTCGGCATTCTCAGCTACAATGACGATTCTCTTCAGTCTTTTTTTACCGCTCATGTGGCCGCTTACCTCGAGAAAAAAGGAAACCGCATACGCCTGATCGATATGTTAAAGGAGTTTCCCAGCACGAGAAGCGTTCTTCAAAAAGAAGATGTTCTGGAGTCGCCGCATCTTCGGGAAGGGTGGAATGCACGCAGGTCTTTGACGTATGTTGACACCTGCAGCACTTTGGCCGATGTCGCGTGCTTTTTGTCAAGGAATCAGGAGATGGAGAAGCCGGAAAACAAAGAGAAAATCTACACCGTCCTCAACCTGCCTTTTGATTCATCGGCTGTTTTTTGGCAGGTTCTTCGCATGATGGGTAGCGTTATCATCTTGACCGGAGATACGGTTGATGTCCTGCTTCGAACAACGCACATCATCAAAAAACTGATGGAAAAAAGGACGTTTTTCCGGGCCGGTATTATTTTTTCGCGGCTTCGGAAGAAAAGTGATCCGCGAGAAATTTTTGAAAAAATCTGTTCTGCCTTTGATGACTCCCAGCGCTCATGTCTGATCTCAATCGGCGAGATTTCACCCTGCCAGGAAGTCTTTCATTCTCTTCTCTCCGGACACCTTCTTTTTGACGATAAGACGAATTCGGAGTTCAGCCGTAAGATAAGCCGTATGCTGGAACTTATCCACGCGCGCATGACTGGGGATCATCAACAAAAAGAAAGCAGCCGCATCCCTTCAAGCTCGCTTTTATGAAGCGGGGTTTTTAAAAGAAAACCCGGGCTTTTCCGCATTAAGCGAAACCACCTCAGGTGGAAGCCCGGGGAGGTTCATCTCTCTTTTTCATCATTCAAGAAACTCCTCAAACCGGGGAGATCGTGCTGAGGCGGGTAAAATTAAAATTGTCTTCACTCCGGATTTTGTCGTAATATACAATATCTGCTTTCCGGAGGATGAAATCCCGGCAGGACAAGGAGAAAAAGTCTGGTGAAAGTACTTTTTGCTGTATCCAGGTTGGAGAAGCCAAGCTCCCGGCTGAGGGTCTTGCAGTATCTGCCCTTTTTGAAAGAAGCGGCTTTCGAGTGCCGGGTGATCGAGCTGAGAAAAAGCCTTTTGAAAAGGGCCTGGTTTCTTTACCTGGCTTTTTCGAGCGATATTGTTTTTATCCAGAAAAAACTTTTGACCCCGGTGGAAGTCATTATCCTGCACCTGTCACGAGCAAAAAAGGTTTTTGATATTGACGACGCGCTTGTTTACAGAGAAAAAGGCCGGGACTGCGTAAAAGACAAAAAAGCGGAGAGGAAGCTGCAGTTCCTGGTGAAAAGATGCGATCTTGTTCTTGCCGGAAACGATTATCTCAAAGAAATGGTCAAGAGAGGAAATGGTTCCGTTGAAGTTTTTCCAACCCCTTGCCCGAGGACTGCCTGCGGGCCGGTAAAAGAAAAAAAAGAGAAAAAACATCTTGTCTGGATAGGGTCAAAAAGCACTTTAAAGTACCTGGATAGCCTTGGGCCCGTCTTTCATGAACTCTCCCGAATGAATCCTGAACTCAGGCTCATCATCATCAGCGATTCTTTTCCTGATGAAATACTCATTCCGACAGAGGAGATCCCCTGGAGCGAAAGGTCGGAATTTGAATCCGTCAGCAAGGGCGCCATCGGCCTTATGCCTCTTTTTGACAACGATTGGTGCAAGGGAAAATGTGGTTACAAGATCATTCAGTACATGGCCTGCGGCCTTCCTTCCGTCGCTTCTCCGGTCGGGTTCAACAGTCATCTCATACAAGACGGAGTGAATGGTTTTCTCGCAAAGAGCGATGAGGAGTGGATAGAAAAAATAACACGGCTTCTCAGCGATGAAAAGCTTTACCGATCATTGTCCCTGAAAGCCAGGGAAACTTTTGAAAGAGATTACACTCTGGAGGGAAACGCTGAAAAGCTTGTCGCTTTTCTCAAAAACCTTTTTTAAAGGGCACACGTTCATGGAACTTTCGATCGCCATTGTTTCTTATAACGTAAAGAATGATCTTGAAAAATGCCTGGCATCCATCCG
>JAFGJP010000193.1 GCA_016929035.1 Candidatus Auribacterota bacterium
TCAGAGGAGAAGAACTTATCTTTATCGATATACATCTTCAGGTTTTTCAGCCAGTAGAAGCTGCGGAAATACAAAGGCGGCGGAACATCTTCTTTCTTCTTCAAAATATTTCCAAAAGGTCCGTAGACATATCCACAGACCTCTTCTCCATCGCTTCCAAAAACAGCGAAAGTCGATCCGTTGTGGTCAAGGTGCATCGTATAGAGCTTGTTGCTGCTGTCAATAAAACCGATGGGGATGTTTCTTGAGTAATCGTAAATAATTTTATATCTGGCGTTGCCGAGAGTATCTGTAACCGCTATTAGGTTATTATAAATATCATAGACAAAAACGCTTTCGATGCCGTCGCTTTGCATGGTCGAGACCGTCCCGTTAAGATTATAGCTGAAGGCATGAGAAGAATCACCGCCGCCGGCGTCGAGCTCACGGATCCGGTTGAAGCTGTCATATTGAATGCGAGTCATACGGCCTTCGCTGGCAATCGAGTCGATAAGCGGTGCGTCGCGGAAGCGGACAACGGTCGAGTAATCCGGGACAAAGTTGACTGTAAAAGACGATGACGCCCGCTCTCCGGCTTTCGTATAGGATTTAAGATGAAAGGTCTTTTTAAAAAGCTCGATGCCGTCCAGCGAATAAAGAGATTCCGGCTGCGCTTCTACAGGAAATTTTTCAACTAGAAAGCCATGGTCCTTTATTTTTGCCGGCGTGTTGTTGACCTCAATAAAGTCTATGCCTTCGCCGAGTATCCGTCCGTACAAGTTAATGGAAGAAAGAGATATCGTTTTGCTTGAATCCCTGCAAAGAACAGTCCTCCTGTTATCAATCATGGCATTTTGAAAAGTTATTTTCTGGTTATTGTAAGAAAAGGAAGCCACGTTATTTTGAGAATCGTATTCGTATTCAGCGGCTGTGCCGTCAGGAAGACTCAGCCTAACGAGGTTGTTATTCCCGTCATAGGTATACATCAGGCGGCGGCCGTTCTTTTCGATAAATTGGATATTGTCGCCGTTTCTTCTGTAAGCCAGGCTTATAAGCGGGCTGGCATTTTTTATGATTTTCTGGAACTCTAGCCGCCGGAGCTGATCGAAGTTCAATATTTCTTCAATGCCGTTGAAGAAGTTCATCCGAACCGACCTTGATTGCTTGTCGTAGGCGGCTTTTGCGAATTCTATTTTTTCATAATGAACCGCTTTCAGGTATCCGTTGCTGCCGTAAGTAAAAGAAGCGCGCGTTCTGTCAGGATATGTAATGGACGATAACTTGTTGCCGTCATAGGCATACCGTGTGACGATGTTGCCGTGGCTCATGCTCTCGACCTGGCCCGCAGCATTATAAAAGATCTGCTTCTCTCTTTTGCCGTTCAAAACCTTCGATATTTTTCCTTTCGCATTCCGGGTCATAAAAACCGGATCATTTTTTAAGAATAGCATTTTTGCGATACGTTCATTCTTGTCCTTTTTAAAAAACACTCCCTTGCCCTCGGAATCGGTGATTACATCCAGAAAGCCCTTCGCATCATACTTCATATCGATACGATAGCCGTCACCGAAAGAAAGAGTCTTTATCTGCCTCAGCTCATTGAGAACAAGAGAAGCAGGCAGGCAGAGCTCGTAATCCAACGTTATCTCGTTCTTAAGAAAATCGATATGGGAGATATTCCCGCTGGAAGTGAAGATCTCTTCAGGCTCTTCCACTTTGTCGTCCTTTGTCATGCTGCCATCGGCTGAAATGCTTTGACCATTCGGGCCGATTATCGAATCCAGGAATCCATCCTGGCCATAGACGACCTTGTACTGATTGGAAAACCTGTCGATGAAAGATTGAAGCTTCTGGTCGGCGCTGTAAAAGAAAATCGTCTGGCTTTCGTCAGTATAGGTGGCTTTCAGAACGTTTCCGAACTCGTTGTTCTTGAGCGTGACATAGGGATTCCCATTTTTATCAATGGCCGTAATATTGCCGAACTCATCGTAAGATATTTTATACTGCCTGCTGCCGTCTATCGTGAGCACGTCAGCATCCTTGTCATAAAGAGCCTCGAAAACGGTCCGGTCATTGACGGTCTTTTTAACCAGGCGGTGAGACGGCTTGTCCTCATAGCTGTATTCTTCTGCTGTCCCGAGAGAGCTTGAAGAACGAACGAGGTATCCGCTTTTATCGTAATCATAATGAACTTCCTCGGATTCATCTTTGTAAAAAGTCACATTGCCCTGGTCGTTATAGTTAACAAGGACTTTTTCCGTATCCGGCAGGCTGATGAGAAGATTGCGCTCTTGCGGCGTAAAAATATCCATGGCCAGGCTGCCGTTTCGCGTCAGGCGGACCCTGTTTCTTTCATAATCAAGATGAGTGCTGTCCTGTTTCGCCTGAATGTCCGTCGTCCTTCCGAGAAAATCAAAATAGAACTTCAGGGACAGATTTTTTTTGATGATGTCCGTCAAGTAATGAGCGTTACGAAACGATTCGTATTTGAAGGCCATCAGCGTTGAGTTTTCATCGTCGATCTTGACAAGGTTCCCTATGGCGTCATAAGAAAAATAATAAGCCGCTCCGCCGGAAAGTTCGGCTTTGATAATGTGCCTGTTTTTATCATAGGAAAAATAAATGATCCGCCCCGTGCTTTCTTCAACAGATAAGAGCATGTCCTGTGAATAATTAAGAGCAAGAAAATTCCCGTAGTCATCCTCTATCCTGGAAAGAACGTGAACGCCGCCGCCGACAGGATGGTAGATCTCTAAAAGCGACCCCGGTTCTCTGTACCAAAGCTGCCCGTCCCTTGATCGAAGAACGGCCTCTCCCGGGAAAACAGGAGCCAGGTTGCCTGTCTTGTCCATGCAAAAGATCTGGCGCAGCTGGCTTGCTGAAAAAACGTAATATCTGTCGTTTTTTTGCACTATTTTTTTGTCATATCCTGTTTCCCATCCGGTGCCGAATGGCGATTTGTACAGCGATCCGTTTCTGAAAAGAAAATCAAGAGAAAGAAAATAATTGTTTCCTCGTGTTTTATGCTCAAGCAGCGTTAACCTCGCGGAAAGGAATCCGTCCGGCAGAGAAAGAGAAACGCTAAACGGTTCATCAAAGTCGTTTTTGCTGTTTTTTTCAGGAGAGGCGATGTGGAGCGAACGGGTCAGAACGTCGAACGAAACCGGAGACTTTTCATGTGTGGCGCGAAACCTGTAAAGAAGGAAGTTGTTCCCAATTTCGCTTTCAGGAATATAAAGAAACTTTTTAAAAGGAAGAGGATAGGGAATAAAAAAGTTAAAGATCATGAGAAATATCATGAAGGCAAGCAGCTCGAGCGTCACCCGGTGCTTTCGAATAAATGATGCATTTTTGTCGTTTTTCATTATTGTTTCATTTTCTTCAGTGTTATGATCTGATCATCCCATAGAACGTTGAGAGATTCCTTGTTGTACTGGTTTCTTGTTTTTCCGTCGAAGAGATGATATTCTTCCCCTTCCTTTGATACAAAGAGCTGAAGAGATCCGTCCTTGAAAGTAAAAATAACAATGCCGTGTCTGGTGAAATCCTGTATTTTATCTATCTGGGTTTTGACCATTTTGACATACAGGTTGAACTGTGTAGAAATAGAATAGATCTTGTAAGCTTTGTTTTTTATTTTCACTTTACGTATTTTTTCTCTCAGCTCCTGCTCAGAGTAGGAGACTTCCAGCTTGTCAAAAGCCGTTTTGATGATCTGAAACTCATTTTCGAGGACGTCGTCTATGTTGGAGATGTTCCAGCTGTGAGACGGCGTATCAGCTCCTGTCTGCCTCTGGACCTGAGGAAACATCTGAACTGCATTGATAACAGAGAGTTCCTGGCGCAGTTTTTCTCTTTTCAGCTGGACAGCCCACCTCAGGAAAATGATGAGGAAAACGCCGAGAGAGATAATAAGGGATATATGAAATGTTTTTTCCATTACCCTGTAAGCGCTGATGACCGGCACCGTCAGAAGCGCTTCGCTGAAGCTGGGCTGAATCCAGATGTTGGGATTCTCCTTGATGACTTTATCGAGGAGGATTTTATTTTCGGGGAGAGGAGAAAAAATCTCTTCAAGGGAGGAGACCTGTTCCGCCTTTTTCTTGGAATCCGGCGACCTCAGAAGAGAGAAGTACTGATCCCAGTCCCCTGTCATTATGGAAAGAAGAACCTGTCCTTCCGTGTAAGGCAGGCTTTCGGATATCCTGCGGGCTTTCCCGATGTTACCGGAGTTGATAAAACGAAAGACGTCAAATTTTTTGCTCAGATCCGTATCCTGAGAAAAAGGAACAGGAAAATGAGACTGCGTGATGAGGTTGAAATAGGCATATGACAGTGAAGAGCTTTCTTTTTTCAGATAATAAGACGCTGTAGGGAAATCATGTATCTTGAGAAAAAGAGAAGCTATGGCCAGATTATTATTTTCCCTGTGGAGCTCAGGCAGAAGCTTAAGAAAATCTTTCTTTTCGCGGATGCCGATAAGCCTTTTATCGAGCGAAGAATCTGCCTCGGCCATTTCTTTTGCTTCGCTTTTACGGCCAAGCCCCAGGAGAGAATAATAAATTCCCTCTGTATAACCGGCCCGCTTAAAACTTTCAAGCGAGGCAGAAAAGTCCTGCCTGCTGAAGCTGACGCATCCCGTGAGAAGGGGGTTCTCACCAGCAAGCTTTACGGCTTTCTCCATGTCTCCCCGGCTGGCAAGCGAAATGACCCGGCCGCGTTTGTTGAGAGTCAATCCGAAAATCCGGGAAGCCATGTCCGCATCGCCGAGCAAAAGGAAATACTTGCCGATGATCAGCAGAAGAAAGTAAAGCGATGCAACGAATATGGCCACGTTCGCCCACGTTATGTTCAAAAACTGCTTTTTTTTCTGCTCTTCCTCTTTTATCTTTTTTTCCATTTATTTACCTCAGAAGAGGTATATAGCTGTTATCCGTCGGGCTTAAAATTTCGGCTACAGGACGGTATTGTATCAAATGAATCTTCTTTTTAAAAATGTCACTTTCCATTTTCAGATCATTCCTCAATTTAATATAAAGAGTTTTTTCTCCTTCACTCGGCGAGAGAGTAAAGGAAACCGGATCCGAGATCTTCTGCCAGTCGGCGCCTCGGAAGTTATTCTTTTCGCTGATGATACATTCGCTGGCGTTGTCAGAGGCAATAAAAAGCTGTATGCTCCTTTCGGAAGTCGTATCTCCCTGAGCAATGGCGACAAGACCGCGGCGGGGAGGAAGGAGGTGGATCTTTAGAGTCCAGCGCTGAGAGTGCGTCAGCCTGACTTCATCGAGAGTCCCTTCAAAGCCGGGGAGCTTATCGCTTTGAAGTCCGAAAAGAACAGTATAGTCTCCGTAAATCCTGATATCCTTTTCCATGCTCAGCAAAACATCCTCATCCCGGTAAAGGACCAGTCTTTTCTTTGCCGGATCAGAAACGGCGGAAATGTTGTACCACGCGTTTTCCATGACAATGAGGCCGGTTTGGAATTCTCTGTCTCCTGCTTTGACTATAAGATTGTCATTACAAAGATAGATGCTAAAAGAATCTCCGCTTTCATCACAGGAAACATGAAGTATCTGAGAAAACTCTCCCTGGGACTTGACGAGAAAAGCAAAGGAGATTCCGAAAGGAAGATGCATTCCCTGAGCTTTATTTGAAAGCCTCAATCGGGTATTTGTAGCAAAAGACAGGCCCAGTCCCGATATGCCAATATCAACGCTCTGTGTCTCTTCGGATGACTCGAAAGGAAGGTCTCTTGTAAAGACGTCATAAAGAAGAAGTTCCTGAGATTGGTCAAAGTTCCAGTAATGAAAGATTTCTGTCGACGGAAAGAGCGATGCGTCGAGCGGACGCACGGTCTCTCTCTTCATCGTGTAGTCCTTCAGCTTGACCTGCTCTTCTCTCTGCA
>JAFGJP010000194.1 GCA_016929035.1 Candidatus Auribacterota bacterium
AAGCGGCTGGAGGAAAAGCTCAAAGAGACTCCGGAAGAGCCGGAAAAACCGGTAAAAACGCCGGAAGCCCAGTCATCAAAGACGGAAATCCGCTCTGTTTTGAAAGAAAACTGGTATTTGGCTCTTCTTAAGAGTAAAATAGAAAATTCCTGGCAGCAGCCAAGCCGGGTACTGCTCAGCGGAAGGGATGCCCTTAAGCTGACAGTTGGGTTTACATTGCAGCAAAACGGAACAGTGGCCAATGTGCGGGTCATCAAGAGCAGCGGCGTTGCTGTCGTGGACATCAGTTCTGTCAACGCGGTGAAAAACGCAGCGCCTTTTCCGCCTGCTCCTGAAGGATCCGGCAGTAAACCGATCGACATCTCAATTGATTTTATTTTAAAAGAATGAAAAAGATAATCTTTACCACGATTCTCGTCTTTTTTATATCCGGGCTGCTTCCCTGGAATGAATCTTCTGCTCAGGTCAAGCTGACTATTTCAAAAAAATTCGGGGAGAGGATCAGGATGGCCGTCCCTCCCTTTTCAGGTAACTCCTATAAGGCTCAGCAGCTTTCCTCGCAAGTTGAAAAATATCTGGATTTTTCGGGTTTTTTCCAGTCCGTAGCAAACTCCTCGTTTGTTTCTGACCAGCATAATCAAGACATGAAAAATGGATTTATCGATTTCAAGGGCTGGCAGGCGATAACAGCAGAAATCCTTATCAAGGGAAAGGCCAACGCCTTCGGGGATTCGATGGATGTGGAATTTGAAGTCTTTTCAACATCTGACCAGAAAAGGATCTTCGGGAAAGGGCTGAGGGGGAAATCAGGCGATCTCTCTTTTCTTGCCTGTACCATTGCCGATGAGATTCTCGCCAAGCTGACAGGAAATCCTCCGGTTTTCTCAAAAAAAATCGCTTTTACGACAAATTACTACAAGGTAAAGACTGTTGTCATCTCTGACTTTTCCGGCGAAAACCGGGTCAGGCTTTTTACAGAAGCCGAGCTTTCCACCTCTCCGAGGTGGTTTTTTGGCGAGGACAAACTTCTTTACGTGTCCTATCGAAAAAAAAATCCCGCCATTTACCTTCTTGACCTGGAAAAGCGTGCAGACAACATTGTTATTCATTTTCCCGGGCTCAATGTCAATCCTGACATATCCGGGAATAACAGGTTTGTGACGTTCACGGCCAGCCGCGACGGAAATCCGGAGATCTATGTCAAGGACCTCTCTTCAGGAAACTACCTCCGCGTTACGGAAAGCAGAGCCGTTGATGGAGATCCTGCGATTTCGCCAGATGGAAAATCCGTGGCGTTTGTCTCTAACCGCTACGGCACGCCTCAGATATTCATCCAGGAAGGAGCCAGCCGTCTTCAGAGGATAACCTGGGAGGGGCGCTACAACACGTCTCCGTCATGGAGCCCGAAGGGAGATATGATCGCCTATGCCTCTCAAACGGAAAACGGCTTTGATATCTATGTCTATGATATTAAGGAACAAAAAAGTTTTCCTGTTGTTGAAAGCCGGGGCAATGACGATAATCCCGACTGGTCTGCTGACGGAAGACATCTCGTCTTCCAGAGCGACAGAACAGGGACAAGCAACATCTATGCCGTCGACATCTTCACACGCCAGGAGATCCAGATAACAAAAAGTTTTGGAGACTGTGAAACACCCTCATGGCAGAAATAGAAGACTGGTCCTCTTTTTCTCTCTGCACAAAAATAGCGCAACGGTTAAAAATTCTATCTTCTCAGGTGAAAACCAGGGGGGATTCTGCTATAATAGCCAAAATCGAATTTTAGATCAAAAAGGAGTGTCACTATGAGAATAGTCGTTACCGGTGGAGCCGGGTTTCTCGGCTCTCATCTTTGCGATAAGCTTCTGGAAGAAGGACATCAGGTCATCTGCATCGACAACCTTATAACAGGAAGCGTCTCCAACATCGAACACCACGACAGCAATGAAAACTTTAAATTTATCAAGCAGGACGTGACAGAGTTCCTTTATATCAGCGGGCCTGTCGATTATGTCTTTCATTTCGCCTCTCCGGCTTCTCCCATTGATTATCTGAAATTCCCCATCCCGACCCTGAAGGTCGGCGCTCTTGGAACCCATAAGACCCTTGGGCTTGCCAAGGATAAGAAAGCGTCTTTTCTTCTTGCTTCGACGTCAGAAGTTTACGGCGATCCCCTTGTCAATCCCCAGCCTGAATCCTACTGGGGAAACGTCAATCCCATCGGGCCGAGAGGAGTCTATGATGAAGCAAAGCGTTTTGCTGAAGCTCTGACCATGGCGTATCACAGGTATCACGGCGTCAATACCCATATTGTCAGGATCTTTAACACCTATGGGCCCCGCATGAGAAAACAGGATGGCCGGGCAGTGCCTAATTTTATCAACCAGGCTTTAAAAGGCGAAGGCATTACTGTCTACGGCGATGGTCTTCAGACGCGAAGCTTTTGCTTTATTTCTGATCTTATCGACGGTATCTACCGCCTGGCCACATCGAACATCAACACGCCTGTAAATATTGGAAATCCTCAGGAAGTGACCATCAAGCAGTGCGCCGAGACTATCATCAAGCTGACAGGGAGCAGAAGCCGGATAACCTATCATGATCTCCCTGTGGACGATCCCAAGGTCAGGCGTCCGGATATCACAGTCGCGCAAGAAGAGCTCGGATGGGAGCCCAGGGTCCTTTTTGAAGAAGGGCTGAAAAAAACCATCGAGTGGTTTAAGAAAAGCTAGAAAGGAGAGCTGCTGCTATGAAGATCTGTGTTATCGGAACCGGCTACGTAGGGCTTGTCACAGGAACGTGTCTTGCAGAAACCGGGAACACAGTTATCTGTGTCGACAACGATAAATCAAAGATACTCTCACTTAAAAACGGGGTTATTCCGATCTATGAGCCTGAGCTGGAGGAATTTGTCAAGAAGAACATAAAAGAAAAACGGTTGACCTTTACAACAGATATACAGGAAGGCGTCAATCCCTCTCAGATCATTTTTATCTGCGTCAGCACGCCTCCCCGTGCTGACGGAAGCGCTGACTTAAGCTTTGTCGAAAACGTTGCCCGCTCTATTGCCCTGTACATGAACGAGTACAAGATTATTATCGACAAAAGCACTGTCCCTGTAGAAACAGGACAAAGGGTGGAAGAAACCATTAAAAGGCAGCTCAAGGATAAGAATATCGAATTTGACGTCGTGTCCAATCCTGAATTCCTGAGGGAGGGCTCCGCGATCCACGATTCCATGAAGCCTGACAGGATCGTCATCGGCGTCTCCAGCCAGAAGGCGGCGGATATCCTGACCAGACTTTATGAGCCTTTTCAGGCAAAGATCATCATCACGAATATCAAGAGCGCAGAGATCATCAAGCATGCTTCGAATTCTTTCCTGGCGACAAAAATATCTTTTATCAATGAAGTGTCGCGGATATGTGAGCTCTCCGGGGCCAACATCGAGGAAGTCGCTCTGGGCATGGGCCTTGATCCCCGTATCGGCCGTCAGTTTCTTCAGACGGGAATCGGTTACGGCGGCTCCTGTTTCCCTAAAGATGTGTCAGCGTTCATCAAAATCTCTGAAGAGCTGGGTTATGACTTTAAAATATTAAAAGCTGTTGAAAAGGTCAATGCCGAGCAGATCGAGTTCTTTATTAAAAAAATCGAGAAGACACTCTGGATCATTAAAGACAAAAAAATTACGGTCTGGGGCCTGGCCTTCAAGCCGGACACGGACGACATGAGAAATGCCCCGTCTATCCAGATCATTGAAGCTCTCGTGAAAGACGGAGCAGAGATCCATGCTTATGATCCTGTGGCCATGGAAAAAGCCAGATCCGTTCTTCCGGAAGACGTCGTTTTTCACGATGATATCTATTCATCGCTCCAGGGAAGCGAAGCCCTTGTGATTGCGACGGAGTGGGAAGACTTCAAAAATGCTGATCTTGACCGGGTGATGGCACTGATGGAACAGCCTATTGTCGTAGACGGGCGGAATATATTTGATCCCTCTTTGATGAAAGAAAAGGGATTTATGTACACTTCAATCGGGCGATAAAAGACAGCTGGCAAAATGAAGAATATTCAGCCTCAAAAAAGCTCTCCTCTTTCTCTGGACCGCAAAGCTATCCTTCAACGATTCATCACCCTGGGAGAGCTTACGGCCAGCATTTCGCATGAGCTGAAAAATCTTCTCATCTCCATAGCCGGCTACTGTGATCTCATGGAAGAAAAGCTGAAGAACAAGGACAATATCGAGGAAGACATCCGGGAAATCAAAAAGGCATCCCAGCTGGCACAGACGATTTTCATGGAGCTTTTGCGCTTTATCCGGGGAACCGGACAGGATGAAAAAGTCACACAAAACATCAATGATGTTATTAATGAAGTCCTTTTGATCGTTCGAACAGCCAAGAATGTCACTTTTGAGAAAACCCTGGACCCTTCCATCCCCTCTTTCTCTCTCAATCCGCAAAAAATCAAGCAGGTCCTGATCAATATTATTCTCAACGGTATACATGCTATTGGGGAGAAGCAAGGGCTGATCACCATCACAACAGGCAGACTCGGATTTCCCTTTGGTTTCTTTGTTCATATCCAGGATACGGGGGGCGGCATGGACCAGGAGACCCTCAAAAACCTTTTTCAGCCGTTTTTCACAACAAAAGAAAAAGGAACAGGCCTGGGACTCAGCGTCTGCCAGGACATCATGGAAGAGCATAACGGCCGTATCGTGGTTAAAAGCAAAAAAGGGGAAGGAAGCACTTTCACCCTTGTGTTTCTCTATGAAAAATTCAAACCTCACAGGGACATCATCGATATATGAAAGAAGAAGAAAAGACAAAAGGGATCATACTCGTTATCGACGACCATCCCTTTTTTGCCACAAACATGAAGTATAAGCTGGCCAAGCACGGCTACAAGGTGTTTGCAGCAGAAAACGGCATCCAGGGCATCATCAGGGCCAAGCATGTTCATCCGGACATCATCCTGATTGATTACATCATGCCGGCCATGGACGGTATCGAAACCTGTAAAAAGATCAGGTCCGAAGAAGATCTGAAAGACTGCGATCTCATCATTTATACATCTGAAGCCTACTCGAATATCGTATCTCAAGCCGTTCAGGCAGGCGCCAAGGATTTCATAACCAAGACCGCGCCTTTTGAGAAAATCGTGGAAAAGCTCGACAACCTCATGGCCAAAAGGAAAAAATGAAACCAAAAGTCATGATCATTGATAAAGACAAGAGTTTTGCCGACGCTCTGGCCGAACGCCTTAAGGCGTGTGACTTTCTCACAGCCGGCATAACATCAGGAGCGCAGTTCTTCCAGATATCATCACAGTTTCAGCCGAATATCATAATCCTTTCCACGGACCTTCAAAACCCGACATGGGCTGAACTTATCGAGCGCTCGAAGCAATCATCGCTTTTCAAAGAAGGGATGATCTTCATCCTTATCACCCGGGAAGCCAGCCCTGGTCTTGAAAATCAGGCTAAGCTTCATGAAATCAAAAAAATCATAGTTAAACCCGTAAATTTTAAAGATCTGGTAGAAACGATAGATAAAAAAACGTAATATATCGAATCCTTTACGAAGGAACCTCGCCAAAACTTGTTCTGCAATTGAATGGCGGAGAGGGAGGGATTCGAACCCTCGGTCCCGCAAGCGGGACAACGGTTTTCGAGACCGCCCCATTCAACCACTCTGGCACCTCTCCGTAT